>JAYVTX010000314.1:0-6056 GCA_043788425.1 Rhodospirillales bacterium | reverse complement strand
TACGACCCCGGCGGAGGGGTGGCCGAGTGGCTGAAGGCAGCGGTTTGCTAAACCGCCGTAGGGGGTCAACCCCTACCGTGAGTTCGAATCTCATCCCCTCCGCCAATTTCGTACTTCTGCGTCTGGGTGCGAACAGCCAGGGCGATGAAGTCGTGGTACTGCGAGTGAGATCGTTAGAACTTTCCGACCAATACAGCGTCAACTCGAAGTCCATTCTGATATCGATACCACGGCAACGTGACCCAATCTCTGGGCCTTGGTAGCTGCGGTGGGCACCGAACTCGTTTAATAAAGCTTTGCCAACTGAGGGGGCAGTCGCCCTGACCGAAAAAATGATCCTGCTGGTTGATGATGATAACGATGTCCGGGAGACGTCGGCGGACATGCTGACCGAACTGGGTTATCAGGTTCGACAGGCTGAGAACGGTCAGCAAGCGTTGGATTTACTGACCACACGTGGGTTTGACGTGATGGTGACCGATATACGTATGCCTGGAATGTCTGGCCTGGAACTCTCCTCCGTCGCGGCGACCCGCTACCAGCAGATGAAGATCATCCTTGTTTCGGGCTACTTCCAGCCACAAGCACTGCATCATCGGTTCTTGCAGAAACCATTCCGGACCGCCGATCTCGATAGTGCCATACGCGCGGAGTTGAACGGCCTACCGGTCTAGCCTGGCAACCGCGCAGGGCGCCCGCCCTCACGGCTCTTAATGGCAAGTGCACGAAGGAGCTCGATAGCCAACCCAGCAATCATTGCCATTCCGGCCCGTAATGAGAAAGACCGGATCGCAACCTGCCTACTTGCGCTCTTTCAGCAAATACGTGCGCTAAAGCCACGTGTGCTGATTCTTCTCATGGACAGCGGTGACCAGACGGCCGCTCTTGCTCGGTCCTGTGCCGCATTAAACGGCTTGGCCGCCGAGGTGGTTGAGCGCCAGTTTGCACCAGCCAAACGGTCGGCGGGGCATGCGCGGCGGTTGGCTATGGCGCTGACCGCCGAACGCATCGGACCGGGTGGCGTAATGTAATGCACCAACGTGGACGGCCGGACGGCACCGGAATGGATGGCCACAACCCTCGCTCACATTGCCGCCGGGCTGGACACCGTCACCCATACCCGAAGCTCTCCACCACGCCGATGCGGCGGAATGCGCCTGCGCCGCGCTGCTGAATAAGATCGACAGCCTAATCGATCCCAACCCCGGCGATCCTTGGCCACGCCACACCCCACATTCCGGCGCCAGTATCTGCCTGACGGTTGTGGCAGTCACGCGGGCCGGGGGCGTGCCCGCATTATCGTTGGGTGAGGACCGGGCGCTGTTCGCTGCGCTCCGCCGCATAGACGCCCGGGTCCGCCATGCGCCGGAGGTACGGGTGACGGTGTCGGGTCGGCATCGGTCACCGATAGGCCGAATAGATCACTGCCGGCTACGCCACGACGCGGCCTGCCTGGCGGTGGCGTAGCTGTCGATCAGCAGCCACGCATTCACATGGTCCTCAACCAGCCGGCCGATTGCGGGATTACCCTGACCCAATAGCCGTAACAGGCGGAACAGTGCGGCTGGGTCACGGGGAAAGGCGGCCAGCACGTCGGTGTGCCGTAGGGCGGTGATGGTAGCGTCTGGAAACGGCTCTGTCTCATCTCGTACGCAGGCCCAGCCCCGCATGGCCGGCACCAGCGCCGCGACGGCGTCCAGCATCAGTCGGCCGTGGCGCCAATGTGTTCTGCAAGCCGTGGCAAACGCGCGACCCGGCGGGGTGTCAGCAAGCGTTGCAACCGGTCCATGTATAGATAAACGACGGGCGTGGTGTACAGAGTTAAGATCTGGCTGACGATCAGCCCGCCCACCATGGCCAGGCCCAGCGGTTTGCGCAGTTCCGACCCGGCGCCCGTGGCCAACATCAACGGCAGCCCACCTAGCAGCGCTGCCATCGTCGTCATCAGGATCGGCCGGAACCGCAGCAAACACGCCTGCCGTATCGCGTCGTGCGGCGACATACCGCCGTTCCGCTCCGCCCCGATGGCAAAATCCACCATCATGATTCCGTTCTTCTTCACGATCCCAATCAGCAGGATCACACCGATCAGCGCGATGACCGAGAAGTCGTAGCCCGCAATCATCAGCATCATCAGCGCGCCCACCCCTGCCGACGGCAGCGTCGACAGAATGGTAATCGGTAAGATGAAGCTTTCGTAGAGGATACCAAGAATGATGTAGACCGCGACCAGCGCCGCCCCGATCAAATAAGGTTGCGACGAGAGCGACGATTGGAACGCCTGGGCCGACCCCTGGAACGTGCCGCGCAATGCAACCGGGGTGCCAGCCTGCGCCAGGGCGGCCCGGATCGCATCGACAGCCGGGCCCAATGCCCCGCCCTGCGCGAGATTAAACGAAATGGTAACCGCCGGGAACTGACCCTGATGCGCCACAGCCAGCGGTGCGACCGCGCGCGTATCGACGGTTACAAACGTGGACAGCGGCACGGCCGTCCCATCGCGGGCGTGCACATATAATTTGTCCAGGGTCGCCAAGTCGCCCTGTTGATCTGCCGGCACCTCCAGAATCACGCGGTACGTGTTCAGCTGCGTGTTGTATTGCGCCACCTGCCGCTGGCCGAACGCGTCGTATAGCGTGTCATCGATCACCTGCGGCTGAATGCCGAACCGGGCTGCACGATCACGGTCGATCGTAAGCGTGGCTGTTGTGCCGGCGATTTGCTGGTCCGTCGCTAGATCGCGCAGCATCGGCAGCTTGCCCATGATGCCAAGTATCTTTGGCGCCCATTCATACAATTCGCCTAGGTCGGAATCCTGCAGGGTGTACTGGTACTGCGTCCGTGCAAGACGCCCGCCGACGCTCAAATCCTGCGCAGCCTGAAAGAATACTTTTAAGCCCTCAATCCCGCCCGTCGCCTTACGTAGGCGTGCGATGACGGCCTGCGCATCCACGTCACGATCCTGGAACGGCTTTAGCGAAATCCACAGCCGGCCGTTATTGCCGGTCTGACCCGCCAGCCCAGCGCCGATGCTGCTGCTCACGGCCAGAACGGCCGGGTCGCGAGCCACGATATCGGCCGCGATCACCTGCCGCCGGGACATTTCTGCAAATGACACGTCCTGCCCGGCCTCAGTGATGCCCAGCATCACGCCGGTGTCCTGCGTCGGAAAGAACCCTTTTGGAATACTAACGTATAAAAACCCGGTCAGCACCAGCGTACCCAGAAATACCATCAGCGTCGCGAACTGGAAACGTAGTGCCACATCGAGCGTGCGGCGGTAGCTGGCCAATAATAGGTCGAACCCACGCTCGACGACTCGGTACAACCAGCCATGCTTCGCGTCGTGATGCTTCAGGAACCGGGCGCACATCATGGGCGTCAGTGTCAGCGACACAATAGCCGACACGATAACGGTGATCGCGACCGTCATCGCGAACTCCCGGAATAACCGGCCGACAATGCCGCCCATCAGTAGTAATGGAATAAACACGGCAATTAGCGACAGGCTAATGGATACGATCGTAAACCCGATCTCCCCGGCACCCTGGAGTGCGGCCTGCTTCGGATCCATTCCATTTTCAATGTGACGATAAATATTCTCCAGCATGACGATCGCATCATCGACCACGAAGCCAACCGCGATCGTAAGGGCCATCAACGTCAGGTTATTCAGGCTGTAGTTGAACAGGTACATGACGGCAAACGTGCCGACCAAGGCCAGCGGGACCGTGACGGACGGAATGACAGTCGCCCAAAAGCTACGTAAAAACAGGAAGATGACCATCACGACCAGGGCAACCGACAGGCCTAAGGTGAACTGCACCTCCTCCAACGAGGCACGGATCGTGACCGTGCGATCAACAATGACGCTTACATCCACGGCGGGCGGGATCGCTGCTTGCAACTGCGGCATCGCGGCCTTGATCCGTTCCACCGTGTCGATGACGTTGGCGTCCGGCTGTTTGAAGATCAGCAACTGGATACCGCGTTTGCCATTTTGCCAGCCGGCCAGCCGCGCATTCTCCGGCCCGGGCACCGCGATGCCGATGTCGCTGATCCGGACCGGCGCGCCATTCCGGTAGGCGAGGATCAGGTTGCTGTACTGCGCGGCCTGCGTCAGTTGATCGTTGGCATAGATCGCAAACGACCGCTGCGTGCCATCGACCGCCCCCTTCGGTGCATCGACCGTGGCCGTCACCATCAACTGGCGCACGTCTTCCAGCGTCATACCCATCGCGGCCAGGCGCGCCGGGTCGACTTGTACGCGGATGGCCCGCTTCTGCTCGCCACCGATCGACACCTGGGACACGCCGCTGATCTGGCTGATCTGCTGGCTAAGAATATTATCGGCGTAGTCATTGACGTCGATCAGCGGCAGCGCGTCGGACTGTACGGCGATAATTAAGATCGGGCTATCGGCCGGGTTCACTTTGCGGAACGATGGCGGGCTAGGCAGGTTTTTCGGCAGTTGCCCGCCGGCATTGTTGATGGCCGCCTGCACATCTAGGGCGGCACCGTCGATGTTTCGGTTAAGGTCGAATTGCACCACAACCTGGGTCGATCCGGCCACGCTGGTCGACGTCATCTGCGACACGCCGGAGATCTGGCTGAACTGGCGCTCCAACGGCTGGGCGACGGTGGACGCCATCGTCTCCGGACTGGCGCCGGGCAAATTGGCCGTAACCTGGATGGTCGGGAACTCGACCCGGGGCAGGGGGGCGACCGGCAGCAACGGATAGGCTGCGATGCCTACCAGCAGAATAGCCGCCATCAGAAGGGATGTCGCAACCGGGCGGCGGATGAATGGGCTGGAAATGCTCATGTCGCGGGCCTTGCAGTGGGGGCGGTGCGGGCACCGTTGAACAGGCGGGACTGACCGGTCAGCACTACCGCCTCCGTCCCCATAAGGCCGGCGCCGATCACGGCCAACTGGCCATCATCCTGCGTAACGTCGACTGGAAGCTGAGCGGCAGTTTGATCGGGTTTGACCACATAAACAAACAGCCCGGCTGGGCCGCGCTGCACCGCCTCCGATGGGATGGTCATGGCGTCCTGCCGGGTGTCGATGCGAACGCGCACGTTCACGAATTGGCCGGGCCACAAACGATCGTCGGTGTTGGCGAACTGCGCCTTGACCCGGATCGTGCCCGTTGTGGCGTCGATCGCATTGTCGACCGTCATGACCTCACCCTCACTCAGCCGGATCTTATCGTCACTGCTATTGGCAACCACGGCTGGCTTGCCGCGGCGCAGCGCCGCCTGCAACGCCGGCAACTGGTCCTGCGGCAAGGTGAACATCAGTGCGATCGGGTGAATTTGCGTAATGCTGACAATCCCCGTGCTGCTGGGGTCCGCCGCCCGGATGTAATTCCCGACGTCTATCGCCCGCAGTCCGACCCGGCCATCGATCGGTGCCGTGATCTTCGTGAAATTCAGGTTGATGAGGGCTGCTGAAATCGACGCCTCACTACCCCGAACCGCTGCCTCCGCCTGAGCCTGGGCGGCGCGTTGCAAATCAAGCTTTTGTCGGGACGCCGCCTGGGTCTGTGCCAATTCGCTGTACCGTTGCAAATCGCTGCGGGCGTTGGACAACGTCGCCTCATCGGACGCGCGTTTGGCGATGGCTTGTTCCAGCACGGCGCGGTACGGGCGTGGATCGAGTTCGGCTAGCAGGTCCCCGGCTTTGACGGCCTGACCTTCGGTGAACAACACGCGGTCGAGCGTTCCATCGACCCGGGCACGAACGTTGACCGATTGGAAAGCCTGTACAGTGCCAATCGTTCGTAACGTGACGGGCACGTCCTGCCGCCGGGGTGTTACGGTCGTAACCGGGACGCCGTTACCCAGGCCACCGTTACTCGGGCTACTATTACTCGGTGCCTGCGCCAGTGCGGGCAGGGCCAATACGGCGATCAGTAGAAACGGCCCGAAGCGAAGGAACATGCAAACCCAGCTGAGTCGGGTCCGCGATTGGACCGGTTCATTGCATATCGTGAGACAGGCGCGCCTTCCTAGTACCAAATTACAGCGTTCATCCCCGAATTGACGCAAGC
>JAYVTX010000313.1:0-3192 GCA_043788425.1 Rhodospirillales bacterium | reverse complement strand
CATCATTCGCGCGGCCGTGCCCGATGCAGAGGTCGAAATCCTGGCCAGCTCCGGCACGGTCACGAACCTCGTCGCGCGCATCCATGGTGCGGCACCGGGGCGGCGCGTTGTGTTCAATGGCCACCTCGACACCTATCCGGTCGGTACGCTCTCATCCTGGACTACCGACCCGGCCGGTGAGTATCGCGACAGCCGCATCTACGGACGGGGCGCCGCCGACATGAAGGGGGGCATCGCCGCCAGCATCGCCGCCCTCGCCGCCCTCGCCCGCCAGCGCGAGCATTGGCACGGTGAGGCCGTCCTGACCCTGGCGGGGGATGAAGAAAGCATGGGGCCGCTCGGTTCGCGGTGGCTCATGGACCGGGTGCCGCATGCCAGCGGCGATGCTGTGATCGTCGGCGACACCGGCTCCCCCCATGTGCTGCGCTTCGGGGAAAAGGGGTTCCTGTGGGTAGAGGTGCAGGCCATCGGCCGGCCGGCCCACGGGGCGCATGTCCATTTGGGTGACAACGCGGTGGAGCAGCTGATGACTGCCCTGGCCCGCGTGCAGGCGATGGGGGGCATGGCCGTGGCCGCGCCCGAGGCCGTCAGAGCCGCCATCGCCGCGTCGAAGGCCATCTCGGAGCCATTAGCCGGCGCCGGTGAGGCAGGCGTGCTGGAACGGGTGACGGTGAACATCGGACGGATCGAGGGCGGCACCTCGACCAACCTCGTCCCCGACCGGGCGTCGGCGGGGCTGGACATCCGCCTCCCGGTAGGGGTCGCGGCCGGTGATGCCGTCGCGGCCTTGGCCCAGGCGCTCGACCTACCCGGGATCAGCCACACGGTCACGCGGCGATTCGAGCCGAATTATACCGACCCGTCGTCCAGCCTGGTTAGCATCTGTGCCGCCGCGGCGCGGGAGGTCATTGGCGCGGACGTTGCGGTCAACATGCGGGTCGGGGGATCGGATGCGCGGTGGTTCCGCATGGCCGGGCTACCAACCGTGGTCTATGGACCCACGCCGCACGGCATGGGCGGGCCGGACGAGTGGGTCGACGTGGCGGAGTTGGACCAGGTCGCACGCGTTCATGCCCTGACCGCATTCGACCTGCTGCGGGAGGGATCGCCATAATGGACGGGCTATTCAACCGCGCTCCAACCTTCATGGGCGTACCGGCCGGGCTGGGCACGGTAGGCTGCCGGGCCGCGGTAGTGGGCGTGCCGTTCGACTGCGGCACGCATGCGTTCCGTGTGGGCGCGCGGGACGGGCCGGTCGCGGTCCGCGAGCACTCCCGCCTGATCCGCAGGTACCATCCAACGCTCGCCGACGTCGACGTGCTGTCCCTCCTCGGTGTCACGGATTGCGGCGATGTGGCGCTGACACCCGGCCGGATCGGCGACGCGCTTCCCCGGATCGAGGCGGCGGCCGACGCGGTGCTCGCCGCCGGCGCCGTGCCCGTCGGCATTGGCGGGGACGGCTCGGTTTCGTTACCGCTCATGCGTGCGGCCGGGCGCCGGCATCCCGGCATGGTCGCCCTTCATATTGACAGCCACACCGACGCCTATCGGTACACGCCCGACGACCGATACAACGCCTCCACCCAGTTTACCTTGGCGGCCGAAGAAGGGGTCGTGGATGCCGCCCGATCCTGGCACGTCGGGGTACGTGGTTTCACCTATTGCGCCGGGGTGCTTGGTCACGCGGAGCACCTCGGGTTCCGGGTCGTGACGGCCGAGGACCTGCTGCGCCGCGGATTTGCGCAGGCGATGGCGGAGTTCCGCGACAGCGCCGGGCAGCGGCCTGTCTACCTCTGTTGGGACATGGATGTGTTCGATCCGTCGGTGGCGCCGGGTGTGTGTACGCCCAGCTGGGGCGGCCTGTCGGCCCGGGAGGGCATTGCGCTGATGCGCAGCCTGACCGGGCTCAATATCGTGGCGGCCGACTTCAATACGGTCAGCCCGCCTCACGATGTTGGCGGCCTGGCGGCCCATTTATGCGCCCACATGATGATGGAGTTTTTCGTCCTGCTGGCCGGAAAGCTTGGATTACTGGAAGCTGTCTGACCGACCCGCATGCTCCTTGGGCTGAGGTTCTTCGTTACACCTGGCGTGACGACGATCTTTTGCGGCTGCGGCCGGAGCGGCAAATCACTTAAGCGATATTAAAGCGATGCTGACATTACTCGTAATTCGGCACTGGCTGAGGATCGGCCCGGTAGTATGGCGCGACATCGCCGCCGACCTAGCCCCGGCGTTTCTCGCGCCGCCGGCAGCCCAGCCCGCGACGCGCGCAACAGGACGCACCCAGGTTCCGAATAAGCCAGAAAAGGCGATAACTCCGTTCTGCCTCCGGTCCTGACGGTTTTCGCCTTTCTCGGGGTTTTCGCAGTCCGGATGCGCCAAAACCGCGCTCACGGTATTGGGTCCTATAGGAGCGGGTTAACCGCCCAATCACCCCGGGGCCGCCCCGCCGCCCTTTCTCGGGCACCACAATAAGCCACCGCGCCCCGGCCAGGAAGCTACACGCCTCCTTGACCGACGCACTCTCCCGCAAACCCGGTAGCCGCGCACCGTTACGAATGGAGCTGACATTCACCACGGTCGGGCGCTCCCGCATGATCCACTCGGCTAGGGTTCGGGCGTTACGTTCTTCGACGGGTACGCTGGCGTCTCCCAACACGCGCGCCGCCATCGGTAGAAAGTAGGTAAGCATCAGGCGCTCCGCCGCCTCGAACGCTTCCAGCCCCACCATGGCCGGCTCTGGCCGGCCGCTACCATCGGCACACCAGCGCACAAACTCCAGGACCAGCGCCAACCGCAACACCTGCCCCCGGGCCTTCCCAATGCTGGTCTGTAGCAAGCCTTGTGCGCTGCCCTCCGCCACCGGCATGGCCTGCCCGAACCGCTCCAGTTGGTCAGCCGCTGGACCGTCTAGGGGCACGTAGCTTGGGTAAGGTTCTCCGCCCTCGCCAAAAGGCATTGTGAGGTCTGCCAAGCGTTGCAGGCGGGTGGCTCCCGCTTGGGAATCTCCCGATTGCGTCGGGCGCAGGAACGGAATGGCTTCCGGCCAGGTCCATAGAAACCGTCCGGCCAGCCCGTCATCGGCCCCGGTTAGGCATTGCTCCAGACGATCGGGCTGGATGGTGCCGAACGTCGCCACCGCCAAGCGAGGGATAAAAAGCGGCACCGGGTTTCTGAGCCGGTCCACCG
>JAYVTX010000312.1:0-3005 GCA_043788425.1 Rhodospirillales bacterium | reverse complement strand
AGACCGATTCCGGCGGCACAAAGCGCGCTGATCGCCATTGCCACAATGGTGATGGTCGCGCGCCCGTAGCGGTCCGCGGCCCAGCCCCCCGCGAGCGCGCCCACCGCACCTGCCGCGACGGCCAGGAACGTCGTAAGCTCCGGCGGGAAAGGCGGCGCGTCGCCGTAATGCGTGCGGAAGCTCGCGGCAAGGAACGTACCCAGCCACGCCCACATCGCATAGAGCTCCCACATGTGACCGAGATAGCCGAGATTTGCGAGCCGCACAGGGCGGTTGCGCCAGGCTTGGAGCACGTTGCGGGGTCTGAACACCGCCATGGCCGGAAGGTGCGGCCCCACTGTCGCAAACCTGATCAGTACCGCCGCGATCCCGGCGCCGCCGGCGGCTGCCGCCATCGGCACGCGCCAATCGAGCCCCCCCAGTACCGCCACAAGATGCGGTGCCGCCGAGCCGAGTGTGAGCGCGCCTACCAGTAGCCCGACCAGCCAACCCAGATCGCCCCGCGCCCAGGTCGCGGCGAGCTTTATCCCCACCGGGTACACTGCCGCCATCGCGGCCCCGGTCGCAAACCGCAGCAACGGCAGCGCCATGGAGGTCGGTTCGAGGGTCAAGCTGGCCAGGCTCGCCACGCAGGCGAGTGCAGCACCCATCGAGAAAAAGCGGCGCAACTCGATCCGGTCCGGTAGGCTCAGCAGGGCGCTTACTAGCGTGCCCACCACGAAACCGGCTTGGACACCGTTCGTCAGTACCGCCTCGTGGAAAGCACTCATCGGATGGGTCGCCCGTATTGCGCTCAATGAGGCTGTCGTCGCGAACCAGGTCGACATGGCCGCCACTTCTGCCAGCAGCAACAGAGCCAAGGACCCCGTCCGGCCCGTCCGTTTCACCGGTCAATGCGCCACGAGTGGACATCCGCCTTGCGCCAGGGGTCGAAACGCCTGACCGCCGGGGATCGTATCCACCAGTTTGTAGAAATCATAAGGCCCCTTCGACTCCCCCGGCGTCTTTACTTGATAGAGATAAAGGTCGTGCAGCACCCGCCCATCCGCCCGGACCGATCCGCGCCCGAATAGCGCGTCCTCGGTGGGTATCGCCTTCATGGCAGCCACTACCGCCGCGCCGTCATGGGCACTGGGCGAAGCAGGATCGAGGCTAGCCACGGCCTTCATCCAGTGCAGTGCCGAGGCATACGCGCCGGCCTGGTTCATCGTCGGCATCCGCCCACTATTCTTGGCGGCAAATCGCTTGCTAAACGTCCGGGTACCGTCGTCCTTGTCCCAGTAAAACGCCGACGTCAGCAACAACCCCTGCGCTGTTTGTAAGCCAACCGAATGAATGTCGGAGATGAAAGCCAGCAACGCCACAAGCTTCTGCCCGGAGTTGCTGATGCCGAATTCGCCTGCTTGCTTGATGGCGTTGATCGTGTCGCCACCAGAATTGGCCAGCGCCACCACGGCGGCCCCGCTTGCCTGCGCCTGCAGTAGATAGGACGAGAAATCCGTCGTCTGGAATGGGGCCATCGCGTGGCCCACGGCCTGACCACCCTGTGCCGTGATGATCTGCGTCGCGTCGCGCTCGAGCGACTGGCCAAAAGCGTAATCAGCGGTGATGAAGAACCAGGTCTTACCGCCCTGCCGCAGCATCGCCCTGGCGCTGCTATTGGCCAGCGCCCAGGTGTCGTAGGTCCAATGCACGGTGTTGGGTGAGCAGGCCGTCCCGGTGAGATCGGATGAACCGGCACTATCGATCAACAGCACTTTGTTGCGTTCCCGCGCGATCGACGAAACGGCTAGCGCCACCGAGGAGGTCGGCACATCGGCGATCACGTCGACCCCTTCCGTGTCGAACCACCGGCGCACGATGCCTACGCCTACGTCAGGCTTGTTCAAATGGTCACCGGCCAAGATGTCGACCCGGAAGCCACGGCTTTCGGGCTTGAAGTCCTCAACCGCCATTCGGGTCGCCTCGACCGAACCTGGCCCAGCGATGTCGGCATAAAGACCGGACTGATCATTGAGCACGCCAATGCGGAACACCGGCAGATCGGCCGCCTGGGCCCGGTTCGTCATCAGCGCGGCAAGGCACGCGAGCAGTATGAGTGACCGGATCACGGACAATCTCCCCCTAGGCCTTTGATGGCCCTTGCGGTTATTCCGACCCACCTTGCAATATTTGTCAAACCTATATCAATTTACCTCACCTTTCGCTCGGACAAGGGTTTTACGCCGATGGACTACAAACCGATCGTCACCACGAGCCTGGCTGGGCAGATCGCAGACGCGATCCAGCAGGCTATTCTCGACGGCTCGCTCGTCCGCAACGACCGGCTGCCGCGTGAGGAAGAATTGGCTGTCCAGTTCGGAGTCTCGCGCCCCACGGTTCGGGAAGCGCTGAAGCGGCTTGCGGCCCGGCACCTGATCCGCTCCCGCCGTGGCCCCGCGGGTGGTAACTTCGTCAATGGTCCCTCGCCCGAGGAGCTGTCCAGCAGCTTCGGCACGGCGGCGGCGTTGCTGGTGGCGACAGGCGGAGCCGGCCTGGAAGACGTGGCCACCGCGCGGTTTGAGATGGAGGCCGTCTGCTGTCGCTTGGCCGCTGCCCGGATCGAGGCGCATGAGATCACGGCCCTTCGCGAAGAACTAGCGCAGCAAAATGACCCGGCATTGTCCGACGAAGAATTCTGCGCGTCGGACGTTCGGTTCCATCGCGCGCTGGTGCGGGCAAGCGGAAACCCGGTGCTACGGTTTATGATGAACGTGGTGGTGGAGACGCTGCTGCCTGCCAGCAACATGATCATCGCCCGTGTTCGAGACCGCCGAATCATCGTGGCATTTCACACCCGCATGACCGATGCGCTTGAGGCCGGGGCCGCCGATGCCGCGGTGGCAGCCCTCGGGGAGCTGATCGCCTACACGCGCGACCAGTACGTAAAAGCGGATCGGACGCCGAAAACCGCACCAAAACAAAAGTCACAGGGGTAAACCGATGAGCCAGTCAGGTTTTAAGGC
>JAYVTX010000311.1:0-2908 GCA_043788425.1 Rhodospirillales bacterium | reverse complement strand
CTTCGTGACCTTCTGGCGGGGGGCGCGCAAGGAAATGATCGGTTGGCAGCTGCGATAGCCCATTAGCAGTTCCTAGCCTTCCGTCTACGAATGCTGTCCGCTACACGCTGCTACTACCGCCGTACGGCCAGAGGAACACGATGGACCGCCACTACAAAATCGCCAGCATCCCCGGAGACGGCATCGGCCAGGAAACCGTGCCGGAGGGCCTGCGCGTGCTACATGCCGCTGCAACCAAGTTCGGCTTCACGCTTGACGTCACACCCTTCGATTGGTCCTGCGCCCGATACGCCCGCACGGGCACGATGATGCCGGAGGACGGCCTCGATCAGCTACGTCATCACCATTCCATCTACCTTGGCGCTGTCGGCTGGCCCGGCGTGCCGGACCACGTGTCGCTCTGGGGCCTGCTGATCCCGATCCGCCGGGGCTTTGACCAATACGCCTCCGTCCGGCCCTGCCGTCTAATGCCCGGCGCGCGCACGCCCCTCGCCAATCGGACTGAAAAGGACATCGACTTCATTGTTGTCCGTGAGAATACGGAAGGCGAATACTCCTCCGTCGGCGGCCGGTTATACGAGGGTACGGACCGTGAGTTCGCGAGCCAGTCCGCCGTTTTCACGCGCGTCGGCGTGGACCGGATCCTGCGCTACGCGTTCGAACTGGCGATGACTCGCCCGCGCCGGCATCTGACCAGCGCCACGAAGTCTAACGGCATCACGATCACCATGCCCTATTGGGACGAACGCTTCGCCGCCATGGCCCCCCAGTACCCGGATGTAACAACCGACCAGTACCATATCGATATTCTGTGCGCGCAGTTCGTGCAGCACCCCGACTGGTTTGACGTTGTGGTGGCCAGCAACCTGTTCGGCGACATCCTCAGCGACCTTGGCCCCGCGGTCGCCGGCAGCATCGGGATTGCGCCTAGCGCTAACCTCAATCCCGAGCGGCTATTTCCAAGCATGTTCGAGCCGGTACATGGCTCCGCCCCGGATATTGCTGGCAAGGGTGTATGCAACCCGATCGGGCAGGTATGGGCCGGGGCGCAAATGTTGGACCACCTTGGTGAGCATGCGGCGGCGCAGGCGGTGTTGGCCGCGATCGAAACGCTTCTGCGCGGCGGTGGCCCCCGCACGCGCGACATGGGCGGGCACGCCGGCACGACCGAGGTTGGGCGCGCCCTGGCGGAAATCGTGGCCGGATGACTCCGCTTGCGCCGCCCCTGCGCTGGGCTTAGATGGCGGCTATGGGCAACAGGCTGGACGAAACCATCATCGGGCGGCGCTGCGAACGCGCGGTCGTTACGGCGTATAAGGAACTGACCCGGCACGGCAATGCCGATCTGCTGTCGTTCCGCGCGTGCACGACGCTCTATCGCATCCACCATCCAGAGGCGTCGTTGAACGAGGCCCGGCGGCTCGTTGCCGAATGGATCGACCATCACGTGGTGCAGGCCGCCACGGGGCCGACACCGGGGTGCGACTGCGACTAAACACTCGGAGTAATGCTCATGCGCGTCGTGTCGCTTGCGGTCGCGTGCCTTTTGCAGCCCGTGCTGTCGCAGGCGGCGGAGCCGGTTTTAAGCCGCATCATGTTGTCATCGGGTGGCGTCGGGCAGTTCGAGTTCACAGCCGACGTGACTGGGGCAGCGACTCTGCCGCTCGATGTGCCGCTCGATCAGGTCGACGATGTCCTGAAAAGCCTGCGGGTCACTGATCCTGCTGGATTGCCAAGCCTGCGTCTGCCGGGGCGGGAGCCTCTGTCGGAAAGTTTCCGCCCGCTGCCGTTCAAGCCGGACGCCTTTGCCTCGACCGAGGCGTTGCTGGCCGCGCTAGTGGGTGAGGCGGTACGGCTGCCGGGGCCGGGCGTCACCGGGTCGATCCTGTCGGTGCAGGCGGTCGAGACGGTGCTGCCGAACGGCGGCGGTACCCTGACCCGGCACCGGCTGACGATCGCCACCGCCCAGGGTATTGAGGCGGTTACCCTGGAAGACGCGGGCGCTGTTGAGTTCACATCCGAGCGGCTGCGAGCCCAAGTCGCGACCGCCCTCAGCGCCATCGCCGCCGCGCGGGTGCAGGATCGCCGGTCGCTGCAGCTCGGGCTGGCGGATGGCGGGGCGCGCCGGGTCGGCTTCGGCTACGTGACTCCGGTGCCGGTCTGGAAGGTGTCGTATCGGTTAGTGGTGCCAGCGGATGGCGTCGGGGGGCCGGCGCAGTTGCAGGGCTTTGCAGTGGTGGAGAACCTGAGCGGCCGCGCCTGGAACGACGTGGAGATGGTGCTGACGGCTGGGCAACCGGTGCTGTACCACCAATCGCTTTATGAGGCGGTGTTCACCCGGCGTCCGGAAGCGCCGGTCGAGGTGCCGAACCGGCTGACGCCACAACTAGACCTGGGGTCGGTGGCGATGAAGGCCATGGATGCCGCTGCACCGGCCCCACCACCAGCACCGATGATGCCGATGATGCCAGCGCCGTCGTTCGTACGGACCCGCGCGGGGCCGGCCGAAGCCGCGCAGTCTGTGGCGCAGGTGGCGTACCGGCTATCGGCCCATGTGACGGCTGCCTCTGGTGAGACGCTGCTGCTACCGATCGTCGACCATCCGCTACCGGCCAAGCGGGTGGCGCTTTATCAGCCGCAGACGGACCGCCTGCATCCGCTTGTTGCCCTTGTGCTCACCAACGACACGGCGGGCGCGCTGCCGCCGGGCCTGGTCACGTTGTTCGAGCGGCAGGCCGATGGCAGCATCACTTTCGTTGGCGACGCGCGACTACCCACCATCCAGCCTGGTGAAGAGCGGCTGGCCAGCTTTGCCGCGGACCAGGCGGTGCAAGTCACGGTAAGCCAGCAACAGGCGTCGGCTATCGTGAGTGCTCACGGAGCCCGGGGTGTGTTTGAGTTTGATCAG
>JAYVTX010000310.1:0-6055 GCA_043788425.1 Rhodospirillales bacterium | reverse complement strand
TGGCCGCTACACCGAACAACCCGCGGCCGGCTGGCGGATGCGGGCCGACGTGTTGCAGGTGATCGCCACCCGCACGCCGGCTGCGATGCGCGAGCAGTTCAAGACGCCGATGGATGTGCTTGCTTGGATCGAGGCGCAGGAGGCCGCGGCGGTAAAATCCGGCTTCGATGCCAATGATTGGATCGCCCAGACCTGGGCCTATGACCGGCACAACGTGGGCGACACGCTGGTGGACGCAAAGCCGGCATTCGGGGGCGATCCCATCCGTGCGCTCGGCACCGTCACGGCCAAGGCCCTGCTGATGACTGGTACGCTCGATCTCTATAATCCGGTCGAGGAAGCGATCGAGGCTGCCCACGCCATACCGGGCGGGCGGTATGTCGCTATCCCGTCGGTGCAGGGCCACGTCGCCGCGTCGGCAGGCTTCAAGCCGGAAGATTTGGTGTTCATCAACACCACGGTCGCAGCGTTCATGGCCGAGGTTACGGATAAGTGGCGGACGGTGCAGTAGCCACTCCGCCCGTTGTTGGCACAGTTTTATTGACAGGCGTTTCTTGACAGGGGGCACCCCGGTCGGCTTCATCCCGCGCTCAATACCGGATCACCTCCCTTCATGGCCAAACAGAGTTCGGGCGGCTTGCTCGAAAACATTAAGACGCTCGCTTATGCCGCTCTAATCGCGGTTGGGATCCGTACGGTAGCGTTCGAGCCGTTCAGCATTCCGTCCGGCTCCATGATCCCAACCCTGCTGGTGGGCGACTACCTGTTCGTCAGCAAATACAGCTACGGCTACTCGCGCTTTTCGATGCCGCTGGCCCCTAAATTGTTTAGCGGGCGTCTGTTTGGCCGTCTGCCGGAGCGGGGTGACGTGGCCGTGTTCAAGTGGCCGCGCGATAACGCGACCGATTACATCAAGCGGATCGTCGCCCTCCCCGGCGACCGCATTCAAATGAAATCAGGCCAGCTCTATATCAACGGCGCCCTGCTACCCCGGCAACCTGTGGGAGAGTACGTATCCGACGATGACGGCCGGCCACTAATCGCAAAAGAGTATACGGAAACGCTGCCGAACGGCCGCAAGCATGAGATCTTGAAGATGTACGAAGAAGGGGGGCTCAACTCGACACAGGAGTTCCTGGTTCCGCCTGAGCATGTGTTCGCAATGGGCGACAATCGCGACAACTCGTCCGATAGCCGCGACCCGAATGGCGGGGTGGGTTTTGTCCCAGTCGAGAATATTGTCGGCCGGGCGGAGTTCATTTGGATGTCGATCGATGCGCGTGACCCGTGGTGGCAAATCTGGCGCTGGCCGTTCGAGATCCGGTGGCGCCGGTTGCTACGCGGCGTGTCATGAGCGGCTCCGAAGTGGCGGAGGCGATTTTGGGCCACCATTTCGCCCAACCGAATCTGCTGAAGGAGGCGCTGACCCACCGGTCGGCCAGCAACGTCCGCCGGCCGCGCGGGGGGCGCCGGGGGGCTGGCTCCAACGAACGGCTGGAGTTCATCGGCGACCGGGTACTCGGCCTGATCGTCGCGGAGTGGCTGATCGAACGCTTTCCTGAGGAGCAGGAAGGAGCACTTGGTCCCCGGCACGCACATCTGGTGTCGCGCGAAGTCCTGGCGGAGGTGGCCGTCGCTGCCGGGTTGGCAGATGCGCTGGACATCGCCCCTGGTGAGAAGCGGGCCGGCGTCGGCGGAAGTACAAACGTGTTAGCGGATGCGATGGAGGCAGCGATCGGCGCACTTTACCTCGATAGCGGACTAGACCCGGCGCGGCGATTCGTTCGCCGGGCATGGACGCCAGCGATGGATGGGCAGGTGCTGCCGCCCAAGGACGCAAAGACGGCGCTGCAGGAATGGTTGATGGCCCGTGCCCGACCGCTGCCGACCTATTCGGAGGACGCGCGCAGCGGGCCCAGCCATGCGCCGGAATTCGTGGTGCGGGTAACGGCTGGTGACGCATCAGCGACCGGCATAGGGGCCAGCAAGCGGATTGCCGAACGTGAGGCGGCTGCAGCCTTGTTGGCGGTATTAGCATGACCGATACGCGCTGCGGCTTCGTCGCAATCGTGGGTGCACCCAACGCTGGCAAAAGCACGCTGCTCAATCGCCTGACGGGCGCCAAGCTGTCGATCGTCAGCCCAAAAGCGCAGACGACGCGGTTCCGGGTGCTTGGCATCTTGTTGCGCGGCCCGGCGCAGATTCTATTGGTCGATACGCCGGGGATCTTTGCGCCGCGGCGCAAGCTCGACCGGGCGATGGTAAAGGCGGCGTGGAGCGGTTCGGCCGATGCGGACATCACCATGCTGTTGGTGGACGCGCAAAAGGGTGCGACGGAAGGCGTGATGGCCATTGCGCGCCAAATTGCCACGCAAAACCGGCGCACGTGGCTGGTGCTGAACAAGATCGACCTGATCCAACCGCACACCTTGTTGCCCCTGACCGCCCAGTTGGCAGCCGTGATGCCTGCCGAGCAGACGTTTATGGTCAGTGCAGCCACTGGCGGCGGGCTCGATCGCATGTTGGATGCGCTGGTGGCCGGGCTGCCGCTCGGCCCGCATTTGTATCCTGATGACGATCTGACGGATCTGCCCGACCGGCTACTGGCGGCGGAAATCGTGCGGGAGCAGATCTTCCTGCAAATACAGGAAGAAATCCCCTACGGCACGACGGTCGAGACCGAAGACTGGAAGGAAAAGCCGGACGGCTCCGTCCGGATTGAGGCGACAGTGTACGTCGGGCGTGAGGGGCATAAGGCGATCCTGATTGGTGCCGCCGGGGCCCGGATCAAGCAAATCGGCGCGCGTGCCCGGCATGAGCTGGCCGGCTTGCTGGACCGTCCGGTGCACCTGTTCCTCAATGTTAAAGAACGCGCCGGCTGGGATGAGGAAAACGCCCGGCTGCGCGCCATCGGCCTGGACGACACGGTCTGATCCGTGCCGGAGTGGCAGGCGCCAGCGGTGGTGTTGGCTGCACGCCCGTATGGCGAGGGCGACGCACTGGTGACGGTCCTGACGGAAGCTGAGGGCCTGCGCCGTGGCCTGGCGCGGGGCGGTGGGTCCCGGGGACAGGCGGCGTTATGGCAGCCGGGCAATTTGGTACAGGCGCGCTGGATCGCGCGGCTGGCAGATCAGCTTGGCGCGCTGTCGGCAGAGCTGGTGCATCCTGGTGCGGCGCTGGCGATGGACGACCCGATCGCGCTGGGCGTTCTGAGTGCGGCCTGCACCGTGGCGGAAGGCGCGATCCCGGAGCAGGAGGCCCATCCGGCCGTGTTCGCAGGCCTGGTACAGCTGATCGCCGGCCTGTCGCAGGGTGCTGGCGCGCTGGCCGACCTGGTGCGGTGGGAGGCGATTTTGCTGACCGATTTGGGCTACGGCATGGATCTTTCGTGCTGCGCCGTGACGGGCGGGACCGCAGGACTGGCCTACGTGTCGCCCCGCACGGGCCGGGCCGTCTCTGTGGGCGCAGCGGGGGTCTGGACGGAGCGGCTTCTGCGGCTGCCCGCATTTCTGGTCGGGGATGATGAGGGTGGTCCGGCGGACTGGCGGGATGGGCTAGCGCTGACCGCCCATTTCCTGGCGCGCGATGCGTTCGGCCATCAGCATCGCCCCTTGCCGCCCGCGCGGTTATTGCTCGCAGATCAGGTTGCGCGGTTGTGTTTCGTTTGATGTTCAGGATATGTTCTTGCTATGCCTGATGACCTGACTGGTACAATCGTTGAGACCGACCTGGCTGGTGCGTTGGGCGATCGCTATTTGGCTTATGCGCTCAGCACAATCGTGTCGCGCAGTCTGCCGGACGTCCGCGACGGCCTGAAGCCGGTACACCGCCGGCTGATATACGCGATGCACCAACTGAAGCTCGATCCGGCATCGGGTTTCAAAAAGTGTGCCCGCGTCGTGGGTGACGTAATCGGTAAATACCACCCCCATGGCGATACGTCCGTGTACGACGCGCTAGTGCGGCTGGCGCAGGAGTTTGCGGCCCGGTATCCGCTGATCGAGGGCCAGGGTAATTTCGGCAACATCGACGGCGATAACCCGGCCGCAATGCGCTACACCGAAGCGCGCCTGACGGAGGTTGGGCAGTTCCTGCTAGCCGGCATCGATGATGACGCGGTGGATTTCCGCCCGACCTATGATGGGGAGGAACAGGAACCCATCGTCCTGCCCGGCGGCTTTCCTAACCTGCTGGCCAATGGTGCCGCTGGCATCGCGGTCGGAATGGCGACCAGTATCCCGCCCCATAACGCCGGTGAGGTTTGTGCCGCCGCGTTACACCTGATCGCCCATCCCGATGCCAGCACGGCCGACTTGTTGGTTCACATGCCCGGCCCGGATTTTCCAACTGGCGGTACGATCGTCGAGGATCCGGCCGCCATCCTGCTGGCCTATGAAACGGGGCGTGGCGGTTTTCGAACCCGTGCCAAGTGGGAGGTGGAGCGCGGCAAACACGGATTATGGTTCGTGGTGGTGACCGAAATTCCATACCAGGTTCAGAAGAATGGCCTGATCGAGAAGATCGCAGCGCTCCTGGAAGAAAAGAAGCTGCCATTCCTGGCCGACGTTCGTGATGAAAGCGCCGAACTGGTCCGGGTCGTGCTGGAACCGCGGTCCCGCACGATCGAGCCAGCAGTGATGATGGAGCAGCTGTTTCGCAGCACGGCGCTAGAGCAACGGTTTCCCCTTAATATGAACGTGCTAACCGCCGATCGAACGCCCGTCGTTATGGGGCTATGTGGCGTATTGGGCGCGTGGATCGAGCATCGACTGGTGGTGCTGGTACGGCGATCGCACCACCGTCTCGATACGATCGGCCGACGGCTGGCGGTGCTGGACGGGTACCTCAAGGTGTTCCTGAACCTCGATGAGGTCATCCGGATCATCCGCGAGGAGGACCAGCCCAAGCCGGCGCTGGTGGCCAGGTTCGAGCTGACGGATGTTCAGGCCGAGGCGGTGCTGAACATGCGGCTGCGCGCGCTTCGCCGGTTGGAGGAGATCGAGCTACGGCAGGAGCACGCGACCCTGATGGCAGAAGAGGGGGAGTTGCAAACCCTGATCGACGATCCTGCCCGGCAGCGGCGGCAGATCGGGCGGGAGCTGCGGGAGGTGCGGCGGCGTTTTGGGGACGGGCCGTTGGGCGCGCGGCGGACGGTGCTGGGCGCAGTGCCCGCCCTGATCGAAGCCGATCCCGACCAGTTCATCGACCGCGAGCCGATCACAGTCGTGCTGTCTGACCGAGGCTGGATACGCGCGGTGAAGGGGCATGTGGCGGACGGGGCGGAGCTGAAATTCAAGGAGGGCGATAGCCTGCGCCAGGTGCTGCCGTGCCAAACGACGGACCGGCTATGCCTGTTAGCCAGCAACGGCCGGGCTTTCACCATCCGCGCAGGCGACCTGCCCCGGGGCCGGGGCGACGGACAGCCCATTCGTGTACTGGTCGAGTTGGCGCAAGATGATACAATTGCAGCGCTGTTCGTGTGGCAGGATGGCGGGCAGTACTTGCTGGCTACCACGGCCGGGCGCGGCTTCCTGATCGCGGCGGGCGAGTTGCTGGCCGAAAAGCGTACTGGCAAGCAGGTCATGAACGTACCGCCAGGCCAGTCGGTCGCGCTGTGCCTGGCTGCGGTGGGTGACCACCTGGCTGTGATCGGCACAAACCGGAAGTTGCTGGTCTTCCCCCTCGACCAGGTCCCATCGATGACCCGCGGCGGTGGCGTGACGCTACAACGTTATGCGGGCGGTGCCTTGGCGGATGCGCGGGTGTTCACCTTTGCCCAGGGCCTGACATGGCAGTTGGGTGACCGGACCCGGACGGAGCCGATGGGTGCCTGGTTGGGTGCACGGGGGCAAGTTGGACGAATGCCACCGAATGGCTTCCCAAAATCCGGCAAGTTTAGCGGATGATTGCGGCCCGCCCCCCGCGCGTGCGACACCCGGGCATGATCAAACGCCGGACGACCCTCGCTGCCTTTCTGACCATCGCAGTTGCGCCGGCTCTCGCCCAGGATAGCTTTGGCGCGTTCATTCAAGGCGTGAAGGCCGACGCGCGGCGG
>JAYVTX010000309.1:0-2895 GCA_043788425.1 Rhodospirillales bacterium | reverse complement strand
GCGCAAACGTGCCTGCCGCAGCTGACGCCGGAGCGCACGTTGCGCTTCCTGGCCCTGCCGGCCGGTGAGGACCCGGACACCCTGATCCGCCGCCAGGGCGCGGCAGCCATGACGGCCGCGCTGGGCCGGTCGACGCCGCTGGCCGACGTGCTGTTCGGCGTGTTGCGCGGTGAGACGCCGGGCGAGGGCCCGGAGCAGCAGGCGGCGTTGCGCACCCGGCTGGTCGCGGCCGCCGCTACGATCACCGACCGGACACTGGCCGACGAGTACCGCAAGGCGTTGCTGGACCGGTTCTTCGCCAATCGCCCACGCCGTAACGCGGCCCAGTCCGGCCGAGGCTTCCAGTCTGGCCGCGGCTCCCAGGGTTCCCGAGGTTCCCCGGTCCGGGCCCCGTTTGTACGCGCGCCCGCCCAGGACCCGACCGCCGGCACCTACCGCGAACGCGCCCGGACGCTATGCGCCATTTTGCTGCGCCACCCCGACCTGTTGCGGGATACGGAGGAGGCGTTCGTCGGCCTAGAACTGCCGCACGATCTGGCCCATTTGCGCGACGCAATCGTGGCTGCCGCCGACCATGGCGTGCTTGATTCTGCGGCCCTTCTGTCCCATTTGGAGTTGACGGACACGGCCGACGCAGCCGCATCGGTTCTATCGGGCCGTCCGATGCCGTTACCGGCCTATGCCCGGCCAGACGCAATGCCGGCCGAAGCGGAGGCGGGGTGGTGGGAAATCTTTGGGTTTATGCATGCACCGAGCCTACGATCGGACATCGCCGAAGCCGGTCGGGCATTCATCGCCGCGCCGTCGCCCGAGACCCAGGCCCGCCTAATCGCCCTCAATGAGGCGCTCGACCATTTGACGCAGGGCCAGTCTCCCGACTAGGCCTCTTTTCCAAGACCTTCCGGAGTGCTCCCACCCATGGCGACCAAAACAGCTGCGACCGCCGACGCAGCGACCGCCGATACCGACGGCGACACCACGCTACTCGACACCAATGCGGTCGCCGTCAAGCGGCTGATCGCGAAGGGCAAGGAGCGGGGCTACATCACATTCGACGAGCTGAACGCTGTTCTGCCGGCTGAGCACAACAGCTCCGAACAGATCGAAGACGTGATGGCGATGCTCAGTGAGATGGGCATCCAGGTCGTAGAGGGCGAGGAAGCGGAAGAAACCGCCGACGCCGCCCCCAAGGCCGAGAAGGCCGAGGGTGAGGAAGAGGAAGAGAAAGAGGTCGCCGGCAACGTCGACGAAAGCAATCTCGGTCGCACGGACGATCCGGTGCGCATGTACCTGCGTGAGATGGGTAGCGTGGAGCTGCTATCGCGTGAGGGTGAGATCGCGATTGCCAAGCGGATCGAGGCCGGGCGGGAGATGATGATCGGCGGTCTGTGCGAAAGCCCGCTCACGTTCCGCGCCATCATCACCTGGCACGACAGCCTGAAGGCCGGGCGCATGCTGCTGCGCGACATTATCGACCTGGAAGCAACCCAGGGCGGCCCCAAAGAAGCAGCCGGGGAACCGGCGGACACGGCGGCCGAAGCGTTCGAGCCGGCCGAGGACGTAGACGCGGATGACGAGGGCGAGGGCCCCGGCATGTCGCTATCGGCGCTCGAGGAGAAGCTGAAGCCTGAGGTTCTGGCCAATTTCGAGGATATCGAGGGACTGTATAAAAAACTACACAAGGTGCAGGCCCGGCGGCTCGATACACACATGCTCGGCGACACGATCGCGAACCGCAGTGAGCGCGCCTATGAAAAGCAGCGCGAAGAACTGGTCGGCAAAGTCGAGCAGGTACGGCTGCATAATAACCGCATCGAGGAGCTGGTCATTCAGCTGAAGCAGATCAGCCAGCGCCTGAATGGGCTAGAGGGGCAGCTGCTTCGCTTGGCGGAAACCGTGAAGGTGCCGCGCGACGAATTCCTGCGTGAGTACCGGGGTAATGAGCTGGACCCTAACTGGATCGACCGGGTGGCGGCGCTGCCGGGCAAGGCGTGGAAAAACTTCGCCGCCAAGCAGGTAGCGCCGGTGGCGGAGGTGCGGGCCAAGATTGCCGCCGTGGCCCAGGACGCCGGACTGCCGATCGCGGAGTTCCGTCGCGTGTACGCTGTCGTCAGCCGGGGTGAGCGGGATAGTGCGCGCGCCAAGAAGGAGATGATCGAGGCCAACCTGCGGCTGGTGATCTCGATCGCTAAGAAATACACCAACCGCGGGCTGCAATTCCTTGACCTGATCCAAGAGGGTAATATCGGCCTGATGAAGGCGGTCGATAAGTTCGAGTACCGGCGCGGCTACAAGTTCAGCACCTATGCCACCTGGTGGATCCGGCAGGCGATCACGCGCAGCATCGCCGACCAGGCGCGCACGATCCGCATCCCGGTCCACATGATCGAGACGATCAATAAGCTGGTCCGCACCAGCCGGCAGATGCTGCATGAAATCGGCCGCGAACCGGCACCGGAGGAGCTGGCCGAAAAGCTCGGTATGCCGTTGGAAAAGGTTCGAAAAGTCCTCAAGATCGCCAAGGAGCCGATCAGCCTCGAAACGCCGATCGGCGATGAGGAAGACAGCCATCTCGGTGACTTCATCGAGGACAAGATGGCCGTCATCCCGCTCGACGCCGCGATCCAGGCTAACCTGCGGGAGGCGACGACGCGGGTGCTGAGCTCGCTCACCCCTCGTGAGGAGCGGGTGCTGCGCATGCGGTTCGGCATCGGCATGAACACGGACCACACGCTGGAGGAGGTAGGCCAGCAGTTCAACGTGACCCGCGAGCGTATCCGCCAGATCGAGGCCAAGGCGTTGCGTAAGCTGAAGCACCCGAGCCGAAGCCGGAAGCTACGTAGCTTCCTGGACGACAACTAGCATCGTGCGGCTGGAGCTGGCGTCCACTCCCAC
>JAYVTX010000308.1:0-3768 GCA_043788425.1 Rhodospirillales bacterium | reverse complement strand
ATGATGCCTGCCACACCCAAAGCCGCCGTCGAACGATCTGAAACCGTTCGCAAAACGATATCCCAAAACGCGACCGAACACAGCACTAATGCCGCACCGCCCACTAAGATGTTATGAAGTGTCAAGTGGACGAGTCCGCGTGAACGATGAGACCAAAGTCGCGTCTTACAAAACCAGCACGGCTGCTGGCGTAGCTAACACTACAACTATGTCTATGATGCATAATCACACGATCACCACTAGCCGACCTTCCGAAAGACCTCAAGCAAATTGCTATGTCTTAGTGGCCACAGTGGGACGAAAAGGTTGAAAGACTGCTAATGTGAAGACATTTTGTCACGCATAGAAAAAGGGCCGGTTTGGCTGGGCGTACCCAACCAAACCGGCCCTGCATCATCACGTACTATTTTATGTACGTCGAAACGTTGCTGAATACGTTCTTGAGGTTCGTACCAAGCTGGCTCGCACCAGCCACCATGACAACGGCAACAACCGCCGCGATAAGACCATACTCAAGAGCGGTCACGCCGCGCTTGTCGCTCTTCAAGCCCAGCCAGCCTTTGACGATCTTAGCCATTTAAATAACCCCTTCACTGACGCAGAACTCACCGACCGATCAACGGCCATCCCGCCCCTGGGATGAATTAGTCGTACATGCACGATTACAGCGACGCCAAACAAGAAGTGGATGGAACTGTTGCGATCGGTCTAACGGTTGCTGCGTTTTGTGAGACAAACGCCTCTTAACTGTCGCCGCGTTCTACCGAGACGCCATGCATCGGTTCAGCGCCCCACACACCGTGCGGCCCATACCCGGCGGCAGCCCGGCACGTACCCGCGGCAACGGTAAGTCAGACGCAGCCGGCGCTGTCTCAACTACCGGAAGGGGCTGTACCGCCACTCGCGCCATCGCACTGACGCCCCCCATCGCTACGGCGGTCGGCGCAGCCCCTGCCGCACTTGGCGTCCAGACCCGCATACCAAACGCGGCGACCGGCATAGCCCACACCGTCATCGTCGGCCGCGACGGAGCAAGCCCGCCAGTGGATCCCGTCCAGCGGCCCAACACCTTGTCCCGGTATGGCCCGCCCAAGGCCGGCGTCGAGGAATGATACGCGGCGATCGCGTCCTCCCACGAACCGGTCCGCTCCTTCAAGCTCGTCAAGAATCGTGCGGCATAGTCGGCGTTTGTCTGCGGATCGAATGCGCGATCCAGACTGGAGAATGCGGTCGAATGATGCATCAAATTGACCTGAAAGCACCCGACATCGATTGATGCCATGCCGCCGGCGCGCAGCATCCGCGTTGCCTCGATTGCTTGGATCGCACTATCGAACATTCGGCCGGACCCGGCGGCGTTTATGGTCCACGGCCACGGTACCGTCGCGCCGGTCGCTGGGTGCCGCCGCCCGCTCTCGACCCGGCCGATCGCCACCAGCATGCCAGCTGGAATGTTGTTTGCCCGCTCGGCCAGCGTGCCCGCTTCCTGACAGACATCGCCACTTTCCGTCGCTTGGGCCAGTGCTCGACCTGGCCCGGCGATCAGTACCACGAGCGCAAAAGCAACTGTCAATCGATGCCGGGTGATAGACATACACCGCCTCTCGGCCCACGATTGGACTAGTTATGTCTTACGCATGACACGGGTTCACGCCTAGCGCATTGCAGGCTCAATCGAGGTTGGAAAATGTCAAGTCCTCCTGGGCATGCGCTGCCCTGGTCCGGCCGTCAGCGTGTCGTGACCTTCCTGATCGGCACTGGCCTCGCTTTGCTCGCGTCGGTGTCGTCCGGTGCGGGCGCTTTTCGGGGCGTGGTCACTGACCCGGACACAGCGATGCGCCTGCTTCGTTTGCAAGACAGCCTGCAAGCGGGACATGTCATCCATGCCGTTTGGCGCGACAACGCTGGGAACGGGACTATCCTACATTGGTCGCACCTGCTCGACGGCCTGATCCTATTGATTGCCGCCCCGGTCGCGGCAGTCGGGGGATGGCCTGCCGGGCTGGCGTGGGTAACCATTATTTTCGGTCCGATGAGCGTGGGGCTTCTCGCGGTAGCGGTCGCCTGGGCCGTCCTGCCTGTCGCTCAAAGCACGCCGCTCGAGACCGGCGGCGGGTCATCTGCGCCGGTGTGGCTCGCTGCCGTGGCACTCGGTCTCAGTCCGGCTGTGGTGCAATACGGCCTGGTCGGTGTCGTTCACCACCACGTGCTGCTGGCTGTCACGAGCGCCTGTGGTGCCGGCTGGGCCATTCGTGCCGTGCGGGGTGGGGGCACGATTGCCGGTGCGGGGATTGGTATCTCAGCCGCGCTTGGCTTGTGGCTCAGCCCGGAGGCGCTGGCGTTTGGGTTGATGGCCTTGGGTGCGGTTTGGGTCGCGTGGCTGGCCGATCCCCGTGCAGATCTGGCCCGCGCGGTAGCCACAGCCGGATCGGCGCTATTTGCGGTCACGGCCGTCGCATGGCTGCTCGACCCGCCGGCCATCGGGTATCAAGCTGCCGAGCCGGACCGGCTATCGGTCATGTTCGTCTGGCTCGCCGCAGGCGCGGCCGTGAGCAGCGCTTTGGCTTTGCGGGATACCTGGGCGCGTCCCATTGCGGTGCTGTTTGGCTTTGGGACCGCGGCCGCCTGGCTAACCGTGTTTCCGCAAGTCCTGCGCGGCACGGCCGGATTGATGGACCCGGCACAGGCCCGGGCGTTCTTCGATGGGATCCTTGAGATGTCCCCCGTTCGCGATGGTGCCGGGGTCGCCACACATCTGCTTCGGGGCGGGATGGCGGCCCTCTTTCTTGCGTGGCTTGCGTGCTACGTCCGTGTCTCGGCGGCCCTGTATGCGGCGGCCTGCGGCGTGGTGATGGTCGTACTGGCCTCGCAGCACGTGCGCTTTGCCGCATACCCGGCGACGTTCGCCGCGGGCGTGCTGCCGATCGCGGTTGCGCGGGCAATGCGCTCCGGACTTTCGGACCACGCCGTAGCCCGCGTCCGGATCGCCATCATTGGTGTCTTTCTCGCGCTGCCCGCTTTCGCCGGGTATGGCTTAGCCGGGTATAGCTCGGTAGCAGTCGCAACGACTGGGGGTGCCGCTGCGTCAGGACTTGACACACAAATCTGCTCGCTCGACGACGCGGTCGCTCTCACGCTGCCGCTCGGAAGCTCGGTGGTTCTGGCCCCAGTCAACGAGGGGCCAATCCTGCTGTGGCGCACCCGCGTGCGAACGGTCGGCTCGTTGTACCACCGCGGCATCGACGGCTTCATGCGGCTACAGCGCGCCTGGTATGACCCGGCGGACCCACAGACGGCTGTCACGGCGACGAAAGCCGAGTACATCCTCTTTTGCGCCCAACCCGGCCTAGCCGCTCCAGACCACTCGCTGGCGGCGCAACTCAATGGCCATCAGACGCCGGCCTGGCTCGACCAGGCCGCGTCATCCGGTGGATACGTGCTGTACCGGGTCAGACCATAATGGACTGCGGCAGCTCAACCTGCTCCAAGTCCGGGGCGCGCAGCCAGTAACCGGACCCCCGAATACTCTGGATCAGCAAGCCGCCCCCCTCATCGGCCGGAAGTTTCTGCCGCAGGTTGAACACGAGTTGGTCGACGCTGCGATCCTCTGCCCGCCATGGACGGCGCAGCGCCGCTTCCGATAAGCGGTCGCGCGAGACCGCGGCACCGTTCGCACTGGCAAGGGTCTCGAGCGCGCTGAACTCGGCCGAAGTAAGCGCAAGGCGCCGACCGTCGGCGGTATGAACGGTACGGTGCAAAATATTGATG
>JAYVTX010000307.1:0-6064 GCA_043788425.1 Rhodospirillales bacterium | reverse complement strand
TGCCGGCCGTGGCCCGGTTGATCCGCGTCGTGGCAGGCCTGCCGCAGGGGCGGGTGGTGCTGCCGGGCGTAGACCTCGATCTGGACGGGGCAATCTGGGCCAGGCTGGCGGAGGGGTTGGACGCCGGGCATCCGCAGGCCGGGTTTGCGCGGCTCCTGACCGGAATGGGTGCGACCCGGGGTGACGTGGCCGAATGGGACGCGCCGGGTGCCCGCGAACGCACGCTGGCGCAGGTTATGCTGCCGGCGGGCGCACTCGGCCAATGGCGCACTGCTACCAAGCCTGCGTTGGACGGCGTTTGGCGGCTGCATGCTGCCGATGAGCAGGAGGAGGCGGTGGCCATCGCCCTTATTCTGCGGGATGCGCTGGAGCAGCCTGGCGCACGCGCGGCCCTGGTCACGCCGGATCGCGTCCTGGCCGGGCGGGTAGCGGCGGAGCTGCGGCGGTATGGCGTGATCGCCGATGATAGCGCTGGTGAGCCGCTGGCCGACACGCCGCCGGGTGCGTTCCTACGCCTGCTGGCCCATGCGGTGGCGGATGGGTTTTCGCCCGTGGCGCTGCTATCGGTGTTGAAGCACCCCCTGGCCGGGCTGGGCCTGTCGCTTGCGGCCTGCCGCGATGGCGCGCGGGCGTTGGAGCTGGCGTGTTTGCGGGGGCCGGCACCGATCCCCGGCCTTGATGGATTGCGCGCGGCGGCCCACCGGGCGAACGCGGATGTGGCGTTGCTGGACCAGCTTGCCGCCCGGTGCCGCCCGCTGCTGGACATCGTCCGCCATAACTCTGCAACGCCGGCTGAAGTGTTGCGCGCGCTGCTGCAAGTGGCCGAAAGCCTCGCTGAGACCGACCGGGCGGAGGGTCCGGACCGGCTATGGTCTGGCGAGGAAGGGGAGGCGCTGTCGACCCATTTGGCGGAGCTGCTGGACGCGCTGCCCGTCCTGCCGCCGCAGCCGCTAGCCGTTCTGCCGGGCCTGCTGGATGCGGCGCTGGCCGGGGCCATGGCCCGCACCCGCCGGGCACTTCGTGGAATGCCAGGCGGAATACCGGGCGGAATGCCGGGTGCGGAACACCCGCGTGTGGCGATCCTGGGATTGCTGGAGGCGCGGCTGCTGTCGGCCGAAATCATCGTGCTGGGGGGCTTGGCGGAAGGGGTGTGGCCCGCTGCCGCCGACCCCGGCCCGTGGATGAGCCGTCCAATGCGCGCTGCCTGCGGATTGCCATCGCCGGAGGAACGGGTGGGCCAGGCCGCGCATGACTTTTCCATGCTGGTATCGGCCGCGCGCACGGTGGTCCTGTCCTGCCCGCGCCGTCGCGACCGTGCGCCCACCGTCCCGGCCCGCTGGCTGGTGCGGATCGATGCGTATTTAGCCGGGCAGGGGAGCGCATTGCCGGCGCACCCGGCTGTTGGCTGGGCCCGGGCGCTGGATCAGCCGGATGGTCCGCCGGCACCGGTCCAGGCACCCACACCCCGTCCGCCGGTCCCGCTGCGTCCGCGCAAGCTGAGTGTCACGCAGGTCGCGACGTGGATGGCCGATCCGTACGCGATCTATGCCCGCCACGTGCTGCGCATCCGCCCGCTGGACCCGTTGGAACAGGGGGCCGACCAGTCCGATTACGGCAAGGTCGTCCACGCGGCGATTGCGGACACCATCACGACCGGCATCGGATTACGGGATGCGATGGAACGTGCCATGGCCAACGCCGCCATTCGCCCGGCGCTGGCGGCATGGTGGCGGCCGCTGCTGTACCGCATTGCCGATTGGGTTGCCGACGCCGAATGCCGCCGCGCGATCCCGGCCCATATCGCGGCAGAAATCCCCGGCACGTGGGAGGTGCCCGGCGTCCGCTTCACCCTGACAGGCCGGGCCGACCGGATCGAACGCCGGGCGGACGGCACGCTGGCGATCCTGGACTACAAAACCGGATCGGTGCCGAAAAAGGGCGACCTCACCCGCCTAATCGCCCCGCAAATGGCGTTGGAGGGCGCGATGGCGGGTGCCGGCGCGTTCGGTCCAGATTTGCACGGTGTCGCCACCGAACTCACGTATTGGAAGCTGTCCGGCGGCTTCAAACCCGGTGAAGAATCGCAGGTTCCGGACCCCGAAACTGCGGCGGCGGATGTGGCGCAAAGACTGGCTAAGTTGGTTGTAAAATACGACGATCCAGGCCGCGCGTACCTGTCGATGTTGCACGGCGAGCGCATGCCGTACCCCCAATTTTCACACCTGGCCCGGCGTGGCGAGTGGTCGGCGGCGACCGAGGAGGAGGAGGAGGACGCGCATGACGCCACGTGAGAAGGCGATGGGCGAGCAGTTACAGGCGTCCAACCCGGCCGTGTCCGCCTTCGTGTCGGCGTCGGCCGGATCGGGTAAGACGAAGCTGCTGACGGACCGCATCCTGCGCCTCATGCTGGGTGGCACGCCGCCCGGGCGCATCCAATGCCTGACGTTCACCAAGGCCGCGGCGGCCGAAATGGCGGTGCGCCTGCAGCGGCGGCTGGGCGAGTGGGTGACGCTGGACGACGCGCATCTGGACGCGCAGCTGGTGGACCTGGAAGTCCGGCGTTCGGCCGAAATGCGGGCGGCGGCGCGTAGTCTGTTCGCGCAGGTACTGGACCTACCGGGCGGCATGCGGATTAGCACCATCCACGCGTTCTGCCAGTCATTGCTACGGCGTTTCCCGCTGGAGGCTGCGATCAGCCCGCAATTCCGGCTGATCGAGGCGACGGATGAGGCCCTGACGCTCGACCGGGCGCGGGAAGGGGTGATCGCCACGGCGGACCCGGCGGCTCTGGCGGTGCTGGCCGGGCTGACGTCGGTCCGGGAGCTGTCGGGGCTGGTGCGGGCGCTGCACGACTATCCGGGCCGGACGCAGGTGGTGGCCGCGTTGCCGGAATGGCAGTTGCGGGATGCGGTGCGCCGGCTGCTGGATGTGCAGTGGCCCGATTTGGATATGCTGATGGCTGCCGCGGTGACCGTCCCCAACGAACCGGCGCTGGCGGAGGCGCTGCGGCAGGTGGCGGCGCACGGGTCTGACAAGGCGAAAGGCATCGTTGCGCCAATGCTAGACTGGCTGGCCGCGGCCCACGCTGGACGTACCGACACCTGGCACCATTGGACAGGTGGACTGCTTATCAAAGCTGGCCCACCCCGGCAGGCGAACGGCTTCGTCAAAAAAGAATTGAACCAACGCCACCCGACAATTACCCCGCTCATTCAGGCCGAGCAGGAGCGCGTGCTCGCCATTCACGATCAACGCGGGGCGGTGCTTGCCGCGGACGCGACCCTCGCCATGCTGGCCGTGACGCTGCCAGTGCTGCGCGCCTACCAATCCGCCAAGGACTATGCCGGCACCGTCGACTATGCTGACCTGATCGATCGCACCAGCCGGTTGCTGGTCGATCCCGGCGCGGGCTGGGTGCTGTACAAGTTGGATGGCGGCATCGACCATTTGCTGCTGGACGAGGTGCAGGACACCGCCCCTGCCCAATGGCAGATCGCCCATCGCCTGACGGACGAGTTCTTCGCCGGCCTTGGCACCCGCGGCGACGGGCCGCCCCGCACGTTCTTCGCCGTGGGTGACCCCAAGCAAAGCATCTACTCGTTCCAGGGTGCCGAACCGGACGAGTTCAGCCGCAGCCGGGCGGAGATGGAGGCCCGGGTCGGCGCGTCCGGGACCGTGTGGCGCGACGTGACGCTGGACGTAAGCTTCCGGTCGGGGACGCCCGTGTTGGCGCTGGTGGACGCCGTGTTTGCCGACGCCATCGCCAGGGCTGGCGTGGCCGATGCCGGGCCGTTGCAGCATTTCGCCGATCGGGCCGGTCAGGCGGGCCGGGTTGAGCTATGGCCGCTGGTGCCCGCGCCGGACAAGTCCGAGCCGGATATGTGGGACCCGGCCGATCGCACCGCCGCGGCACCGGACGGCATGACCCGCCTGGCCGACGCCATCGCAGCCTGGATCGCCGGACTGCTAGAGGGCGGCACGATGCTCGAAAGCCGGGAGCGACCGTTGCAGCCGGGCGACTTTTTGATCCTCGTTCGCCGCCGGACCGACTTCAACGGGGCGCTGGTCAGTGGGCTGAAAACGCGTGGCATTCCCGTCGCCGGCCTCGATCAAATCGCGTTGCTGGAGCAGCTGGCCGTGCTCGATCTGCTGGCGCTGCTGGATGCGGTGCTGCTGCCGCAGGACGATTTGGCCGTTGCGTGCGTCCTTACGTCCCCCTTGGGAGGATTGTCGGATGACAGCCTGATGGCGCTGTCGTTGCCGGGCGGGGCGTTGCGGCGGCATAGCCTGTGGGACACGCTGCGCGACCGGCATGCCGAGCAGCCGGAGTGGGCCGCGGCGTGGCATTTTCTGCGCACCGTCCAGTCCCGCGCCGATTACGTGACGCCGCATGCCCTGCTGACGGAGGCGCTGGGTGTTCTGGGCGGTCGCGCCCGGCTACTCGCAAGGCTGGGCCCCGACGCTGCCGAGCCGATCGACGAACTACTTGCGGCGGCCCTCATGCACGCCGCAAGCAACGCGCACTCGTTACAAGGTTTCTTGCATTGGGTACGCCGGTCGGCCGCAACGGTGAAGCGGGAGACTGGGGGGGCCGGCGGTCTGGTACGGATCATGACGGTGCATGGGGCCAAGGGATTGCAGGCACCCGTCGTTATCCTGCCCGACACCACTGGCCTGCCGCAACAACGTGACCCGGTGACGTGGGTGAAGGATGGAGATATTCACATCCCGCTTTGGAAAGCCCGGAAGGAGTTGTCCTGTGCGGCGCTAGACGGCTATCGCAAGGCGTTTCGCGACGCGGAGATGCGGGAGCAGAACCGGCTACTGTATGTGGCGCTGACCCGGGCTGAGGACCGGCTGGTGATCTGCGGCTGGGCCCTTCGTAACACACCCAGGCCCGAGACCTGGTACAGCCTGGTGCAGCGGGGCTTTTCCGGGCTGAGTACCGTGACGGAGCCGTCGCTACTGCCTTGGGACGGCGACATCATCGTGCATGCGGGCGCGCAGACCGCCGCGCCGAAGCCGGAACGTGCGACCGAGGATTACGCCGGGTCTGCCTCCCCCGCCTGGGCCGGCCGGCCGGGGGCATGGGCCGCCGCACCGCCCCCGGCCGAACCCGCACTGCCCGTGCCGTTGGCGCCCAGCCGGCCAGAGGGTGCGGCGTTCGGGCCGGTGCCACGCGCGGCCTCACCCCTTATTGGCGGGTCGGCGCTGTACCAGCGCGGGCGGCTGGTTCACACGCTTTTGCAGCATCTGCCGGACCTGGAACCGCATGCGTGGGAGGGGGCGATCGCCGCGCACCTCCGCCGGCAGGACATGATGCCGGGCGATCGCGCCGCGCTGACCCGGCAGGTCCTGGCCGTGCTGACCCACCCGGAGCTGGCGCCCGCATTTGGCCCAGGTGCCAGGGCGGAGCAGCCGCTGACCGGGGTAGTCGCCGGGCAGATCGTGACGGGGATCGTGGACCGGCTGGCGGTGACGGACAACGCGATATGGATCGTGGATTACAAAACCGGTCGCGCGGCACCCACGGACGTGGCGGATACGCCGATCCGGTATCTACGCCAGCTTGCCGCCTATCGCAGCGTGTTGCGGGACGTGTACCCCGGCCTACCGGTGCGGCCCGTGCTGGTCTGGACCGACTCCGGCCAGGTTGTCACCATTTCTGGGGTGTTGCTGGATGCGCTTGATCCCGCGCCCAGCCCAACCCAATTCTGATCCGAACAGGAGTGCGATTATGAGTGAACACACGGTGGCTGTCAGCGACGAGACGTTCAAGACCGACGTGCTGGATGCGTCCGGCCCGGTGCTAGTGGATTTCTGGGCCGAATGGTGCGGCCCCTGCAAGATGATCGGCCCGGCGCTGGAAGAAATTGCCGCCGAGCACAAGGGCAAGCTGGTGATTGCCAAGGTGAACATCGATGAAAACCCGATGTCGACCAACACCTATGGCGTGCGCGGGATCCCGACGATGATTATGTTCAAGGACGGCAAGCAAGTTGCGACCAAAGTGGGTGCTGCGCCGAAAAGCGAGTTGAAGGCATGGGTGGTGAGCCAGCTCTAG
>JAYVTX010000306.1:0-3440 GCA_043788425.1 Rhodospirillales bacterium | reverse complement strand
AGCCCAGCTAGCAGCGTGCTGGCCAGCGCCGCGCGGGTCGCAAGCGGGCTGGCGGTCGGTGGCAAAAACGCCGCCAGGTCGGACCAGCTGGCACCTAGCATGGCCCGCAACCGCCGCATTGCGTCCTGCATCGTCCATAGCGGCGGACGTCCGGGCGCGTATGCACGGGCCGACGTGGCCCCCGCATACGCGCGCAGCAATGCCGGTAATCCGGCCCGCACAGCGCTGCGGTCATAGGCGATCAATTGTTCCGGCCGGCCACGCGCATAGACGTCCCGCCCCAACTGGGGCCGCGCCTCCAACCACGCCGCCAGCGCCCGGGCCGCCGCCAGATCCTGTAGCCGCCCAGCCAGCAACCCGGCCGCTGCCTCGGCGTCGGCCGGGGCCGGATCGGGCGTCAGCAGGCGGGACCGCAGCCAGGTTAGCCAGGCGGCCATCACAAGCCAGTCTGCTGCCAGTTCCAGCCGCACATCGGCGACGATCGCCAAATACTGATCGACGATCGCCACGATCGACAGGCGGGACCAGTCCACCTTCTCGCGCTGCGCCAGGTCCAGCAACAGATCGAGCGGCCCGTCGAACCCGTCCAGGTTTATGACAAGGCGATCAACCATTGCCTGCCAGCCAGACCACCGTGTCGTAGGCCCACGGTATGATGCTTCCCAGCGCATGGCCGACCGGGTCCCAAACGATCCCGAACGTCGCCAGCACGCGGGGGATCAGGAACACGCTTAGCAGCACGATGACGATCCCCGCCCGCTCCAGCTGGGCCCAGGTGCGGGCAGGACCCTCCGGCAGCAGACCCACCACGATCCGACCGCCATCGAGCGGGGGAATCGGCAACAGGTTGAATAGGCCGAGTACGAGGTTGGCGATGATGAATATCTCGATGAATTCGGCCGTGACCTCCCGCGCACTATCGGCCACGAACGGGATCAGGTGCAGAAACAATGCGCCAATCCAGGCCAGGCCGAAATTCATGGCCGGGCCGGCAGCGGCCACAATCATCATGCCCCGGCGCGGGTTGCGAAACCGCCACGCCGCGATCGGCACTGGCTTGGCCCAACCAAACAGGAACGCGACCCGGCCGATTGTCGCCAACTGCGCCAGCATCAGCACGCCGGGTACGATCAGCGTTCCCACATCGTCCACATGCCGCAATGGGTTCAGGCTGAGCCGCCCCTGCTCCCGCGCCGTCGGGTCGCCCATGGCTAACGCCGCATAGCCGTGCGCGGCCTCGTGAAACGTGATGGCAATGATGGCCGGGATGGCCGCCAGCGCAAACGATAGCAGCATCGCATTCATGCGACCGCCGCCCACCCTGCCGCAACCCGGCGGCGCGCGGCTGGCGTCAACGGCCCGGCCGCGTCCAGCACTGCGCGGCTGTCATTTAAATCGCCGTTGCAATGCAGCGCCACGTCGCACCCGGCTGCAATCGCCGCAGCCGCACGTTCGGCATAGCTCCCACTCAACGCCGCCATGGCCAGATCGTCCGTCACTAGCACCCCCCGAAACCCGATCTGCCCGCGAATTACGCGGTCGATAACAACCGGGGACAGCGTGCCGGGCCGGTCCCCATCGATGCCAAGATATAGGATGTGCGCCGTCATCATCCACGGCAGGTCAGACAACGCCTGGAACGGCAGGATGTCCTGCGTCAGGTCGCCATGCACGACGGGCAGGCCAAAATGACTGTCGGCGCCAGCCCGGCCATGACCCGGCGCGTGCTTTGCCACAGGCACGACCCCCTGCGACATCAGGCCATCCGCCATCGCCCGGGCCATTATGGCCACCAGCGACGGATCGGCCCCGTAGGCGCGGTCGCCGATCACGTCATGGCCGTCTGGATGCAGCAGATCCGCGACCGGGGCACAAACGATCCCCATGCCTAGCCCCGCGCAGGTTGCCCCGATGGCGGCACCGGTATCATACGCGGCCCCGGGGCCTGGCAGGTCGGCGGCCGCGGGCCAGGCGGGCCAGTGCGGCGGGCGCAACCGGGCAACCCGCCCCCCCTCCTGATCGATGGCCACTGCACAACCGAGGCCGCGTAGATCGCCGGTCAGGGTACATACTTGCGCCGGATCGACGATGTTGCGCGCAAACAGAATCACCCCGACGGGGGGTGTGACCCGCAACATCGCCGCCTCCTCGATCGTCAGAACCGGGCCGGCGATACCGACGATGGCGGCGCGGGTGGCCTGTTCAGAAGGCAAGGCTGCAGGCACCACCCTTCGCCTTGACCTGGGTGCAGAACGACGTCGCCTCCGCCATATCGGCAAAACCGCCGGTGCGAATGCGCCATACCGTGTGCCCGGCGCTATCGGCCCGCTGAAATAGCGGTTGGCGGCTAGCGAAGATGGTGGGCATGCGCTTGGCCAACCGATCCCACTCCGCCCGGCCCTGCGCCTCAGTTTCCAGCGCACCGAGCTGAACGGTCACGCGCCCGACCGGGGCGGATGGCGGTGGGACGGCGCGCACTGGGGTCGGTGCCACGAGCGCCGCTGCGGGTATGGGTGCTGGAACGGCTACGGTCGCTAACGCTGCGGCGGGCCTGGGCGTAACCGGCGCGGGCTGCGCCAATTGCGCCCGCAATGCCTGGGGGGCGGGCGCTTCCGTGGCGGGCGCCATCGCCTGTGGGCCGGTTATTGTCTCCTCGGCACCCGCAATCTGCATGCCGCCCGGGTTGTCCGGCTTGACCCGAACGGGACGGCTATCAGCCTCAATAACCGGCACTGGCGCGGCATTACGGCCGAGAACAAACCAGCCAGCACCACCCACCGCCAGCAACCCGCCTACACCACACGCGGCCAGGACCAGCAGGCGCGTAATGCCATCCGTGCTGGCGGCGGCACTGCGATAGCCGGGGGCCGGGGGGGCCATCGTCTGCCGGGGCGGCGGGATGTCCATACCGTCGAGCAAGGTTCGCATCGCTACCGCATCTCCTCCACCGCATTGACGCCCAGCACCGCCAGGCCCGACCGGATCACGATGGCTGTAGCCGACACCAACGCCAGCCGCGCCATCGTCGCCGGTACATCATCCACCTGCAGAAAACGCAGCGTCGAATTATCCCGGCCCCGGTGCCACAGCATATGAAAGTCGCCCGCCAAGTCATAGAGAAAAAACGCGATTCGGTGTGGTTCCCGCGACAGGGCCGCCCCTTCGACCGTGCGTGGCCAGGCAGCCAGACGGCGGATAAGCGCCAGTTCGGCCGGGTCACTCAGGCTTTGAAGATCGGCAGTAGTCAGCGCGCCCATCGGGTACGTTTCCGCCGCCGCCCGCAACACCGACCGGCAGCGCGCGTGGGCGTATTGCACGTAGAAAACCGGATTTTCGCGTGTTTGCGCCACAACGGCGTCGAGGTCGAATTCCATCTGCGCGTCGGATTTGCGGGTCAGCATCGTGAAACGCACCGCATCGCGCCCGACTTCTTCGATCAA
>JAYVTX010000305.1:0-2944 GCA_043788425.1 Rhodospirillales bacterium | reverse complement strand
CCAGGCAGGGTCTCGGCATCGAGAAATGGCGCCAGTTCGGGCGTGCCGAGCATGCGGCGCACGAGGCGCATGCCGGCCAGGGTCAGGCGCCGGTCGTCGGGGTGGGACAGATAATTGGGCTGCACGATGGGGTCATCGAACACGTCGGTAGTCGTGGCGTGGACCGTGCCGGTGCTTTCGGGCCGATGCGGCCATGCGCCGGCGGTGACACCCGGGTAGTTGTCCAGGATGTACGTGCGGCCGGCGGCGTAGCTGCCCGGTGTGAACACGCATTGCAGGTTGGGCGGGGCAAAGTGGTCAAATCCGTTCCAGAACACGTGCACGTGGGACGGGGCGGTACCCAGGATGCTCGGCCGGTGCATGGCCCAGCGCGCGGCCTGCATCAACAGGCGGGGCCCGCGCGCCAATTCGTTCAGCGTCGTGGTGCCGCGTTTGGCGCGCATGACGAAGCGGACGGCGTAGTGGTCGCGCAGGTTCTCCCCGGCCGGCAGAACGGCGACCGGGCTGATCCCCAGCCGCTCCAGCACGGGTGCCGGGCCGATGCCGGAGACCTGGAGCAGGCGGGCCGTGTTGACGGTTCCGGCGGACACAATGACCTCACGCGCTGCCAGCACCGTGCGGGCGGGCGCGTCACGGGCGGCGCGCGTGCGGACGCCGATGGCGCGGGTGCCGTCCCACAGGATGGCAAAGGCGCGGCTGTCGGTGCGGATGTCGAGGTTGAGCCGGTGAAGCGCGGGACCGAGGTAACCGTGGGCGGCGCTGACCCGGCGTTGGCGCGCGATCGTGCGCTGAAAATAGCCGACACCAGCCTGATTGCCGCTGTTGTAGTCGGGGTTACGCGGGATGCCCATGCCGACGCAGCCGGCGATAAACGCCTCCGACATCGGGTGGATCCAGTCCTGGTCCGTGACCGGAATGGGCCCGTTATTGCCGCGCGTTTCGGGATCGCCGTCGGGGCGGTGCTCGCTGCGTTGGAAATAGGGCAACATATCGGTGTAGCCCCAGCCGCGGTTGCCGCGCTGCGCCCAGCTATCGAGGTCGGCGGGCTGCCCGCGGTTGTAGATCATGCCGTTGATCGCGCTGGATCCACCGAGGGTTCGCCCGACCGTGGTCGCGATGGCGCGGCCGCCCGTGTGCACCGTGGGTTCGGTCCGGAACGGCCAGGTGATGGCGGGGTCGAACAGCGTCTTGGTAAAGCCGGCGGGCATACGTATCCAGCGATTGGTGTCCGGCGGCCCGGCTTCCAGCAGGCAGACACGGGTGCCCGGATCCTCGGTCAGCCGTGCTGCCAGCACGCAACCGGCCGCTCCCGCGCCGACGATGACAAAATCAAACTGGTCCATGGAGCACCGCCGGGCTGTCGCGAACGCTTGACGCTGATATAATGCATGGCACGCCTGTGCAGACCAGGCCAGTTAAGGGATTTCAAGCGTCGCATGACAGAAGCCGAACAGAACGCGGCGCCCCTGTTCGACGTAGCCTTCTACAGCGCGACACGGCCGGACCTGGTGGGGTCGGCGGCGGATTTGCTGCGGCACTACGTCAACCATGGTTGGCGGGAGGGGTCGTGCCCGCACCCCCTGTTCGAGCCGCGATACGTGATCTGGCGGGCGGGTTCCGGGTGGCCGGCGGACGTGGAGCCGTTCGGATATTGGCAACAGGGGGGATGGCAGCTCGGTATTGCGCCGCATCCGCTGTTCGACCTGGCCCGCATCCGGGCGGTGGTGCCGGAGGGCGATCCGCTGGCCGGGTACGGCGCCACGGGCATATCGTCGCACGCGCTGTTCGACCGGTCTCATTATGTGGCACAGGCACCGGGCGTGCCGCCGGGCATGGACCCGTTCGCGCATTATGTCCTGCATGGTATGAAGGCCGGCCTGACCCCGCACCGGTTTTTCGACCCGGCCTATTACCTACGGCATAAACCGGACGTGGCCGACGCGCAGTTGGAGCCGTTGGCGCACTATGTTCAGTTCGGCTACGCCGTTGACTGCCATCCGCACCCGTTGATCGGCCCCGCCCATTACCGGGCGCAGGCCGGCGATGTGGAGCCGATCACGCACTACCTGCAACAGGGTGGGATGCGGTCGCCCCACCCGCTTTTCGATGTCCCGCACTACTTACATGGCACGGGGCCGATCGACGGCTTGCCGTTGCTCCACTACCTCGACCATCCGGCGCCACAGAGCACGCACCTGTTGTTCGACGAGGCGTGGTACCGGGCACGGACGGGCGTGACAGGGCCGGCGTTGCTGCACTATTTGCGGCAGGGGGCGGCGGAGGGCCACGCGCCACATCGGTTGTTCGACAGCGCGGGCTATGGCCCCGTGGTGCGAAAAATCCCACCGCTGCTGCATTACGTAAGCGTGGGAGAGCGCCAGGGCCGGCGACCGAACCGGCTATTCGCGCCTGCCTTTTACCGCGCTACCAGCGGCGTCGATACGGCTGCGTTACTGCATTATCTCCAGCGCGGTGAGGCAGAGGGGCGCGCCGCATCGCCCGAGTTCCGCGCCCGGCGCTATGCTAGCCGACATCTTGGCGGACAGACCAATGAAGCGATGGCGCATGCGCTGCAGCATGGGCAGCCTGTGCCGCCGGCCATGGGCGGGCCGGTCGCACCCCAGATCTCCGCGGACCGGGGTGGAACCGGGCCGGTTAGGGCGACGATCGTGCGCGTGGGTCCGCCCGATGCGGAGGCGACGTACGCGCAGCGGGCCGTGCTGGGCGCGACGCCAGTGGTGGCGGTGGCGGATATACCGGCCCTGGTCGCGTGGGCCGCAACGGCGGACGGGCCGGTCGTGTTGCTGGCGGGTGCGGCGTTCGTTGCGCTGGCGGACCTGCATCGTTTGATCGCGGCGGCGCCGTGCCACCCGGTCGTACTCGATCGGGCCGGGGATGTGCGGGCGGCGGGGGTCATGCTGCGGGACGGCATGGCGTGGCCGCG
>JAYVTX010000304.1:0-2580 GCA_043788425.1 Rhodospirillales bacterium | reverse complement strand
GTAATATCTGACCCTACTTCGCGCCGCCCATCATTGCCGTCATATCTGTGCCGTTCACCGCCAATTTTGTGCCATCGAACGTCACGTCCCAGACCAACCCACCCTCCGCCTGTTTCGCCAGCCCCTTCATGAATACGACGGCCGGCATGGCCTGCGCCAGCATCGGCTGAGCCGCGAGAACGGCGGTTACCTTGTCGAAATCCTTGGCGACAATGTGTGCAGAACCGTTCTGCGCCCGGGGTACGCCGCCGGGCCCACCCTGAACCGTAATCGTGCCGGTACCCGACATGGATGTACCAGCCACGTCAAACTCCAGTGCCTCAATCCCCACCGTGCCGCCACGGGTCATCAGGCGGTTTTTTAGCGCCGGGTCATCCGGGCCCGACTTCCCCTTTTGCCCTGCATCGACGGAGGCGAGGAGGAGATCATAAAGATCCTGACCAGACACGCCGGCGATTGTGGGGCGGATTACGAAGTGTGTGGGCAACAGCTGCGCCATATCGCCCAAACCGAAATCGGGCCAGGCCATGCCGTCAGCACTCATGCCCATGGCCCCCTGCAGAACGCCTGCGGTTGATTTGACGGTCATCGTGATACCGACTTTTGCCGCCCCGAACGTCTTGCTACCAGCCACGACTTTCAGGCCGGTCGCGCTTTCATCCACGGAGCCGCTATTGCCCATGTCTGGCAGCGCCACGATGATCCGGCGTAGTGCGGCAAAGCCGGCCGGTGAAAGCTTTTGCTCGGCCGGCGGTGTTGCTTCAGGTGTCGGTCCAGCTGCGGTCCCCGGCGTCGCGCCTTTAGCAGACGCGCTAATTCCCGGTACGCCCGAGGCAATCAGATCGGACATGGCGCGGACCAGCTCCACCCCCCGTTCGCGCGAAACGCCGTTCAGCTTGATCGTGGCTTCAGCGGATTTCGCAGCGACGTCGACAAGACCCGCCTCCTTGGTCTCCATCTTCAATCCATAGCCCGTGAGGGTACCGGAGGAGACGATATCGACCTTGTCCTGACCATTGGGCGTCATCGTCGCCTCGGTGACGGTACTTTCGATTGTATTGCGCTGGCTGATACCCTCGGCCGCGGTGGCACCCGTCGTAAAGCTCGTGCTGACAACCCCCGTCAGCGTCTGCTTAAAGGTGCTGGGGGTGGCGAACGTTGGGTCCCAAACCCCGCTCCCTTCCTGAGACGCAGCAACGATCGAACTGTGCATCGTTAACGGCCCAGGGGTCTCCTTCTGCCCCGGCGCCCGCTGCTGCGGTATGGTCATGTTGTATTCGAACGGCTGCGGCAGGCGCAGGGTGTCGAAAATCCAGCGCCCGTTCTCTGCCGGGTTGGCCAAGGCTGTTATGGCCAGCGGCGTGCTGCCAGTGCCCATGAGGCCTAGTGGGACTGAGATCTTGTAGCGCTCTCCGGCCGGTTCGACCTGCACGGCGCGCGCGCCGGGTTTGGCGGGTTTGTTGAATGTTGTCGCATACCAGGTCTGCAGCTGGCCTTCGACCGACTTCGCCTGGTCGGGTGTGACCGCCGCACCAGCAACGCCGGGGGCGACGGCGATCAAGATGGACGCGGCAAACAACGGACGGTGCAAATTCATTGGTATCTCCGGTAACGGCGAGGGACTGTGCTAGGTAAAAGCGCATCAGGCAAATAACGATTACACGCCTTCAGAACGGTGGATCGACGGAGGCGACGTCCAGCAAGCGCTCGATCACCTCCGGCTCCTGCGCGCCGGCGATGGCGTGGCGTCCGGCAATGACGAAGCAGGGGACGCCGTTAATACCCAACCGGTGGGCGCGGAGGTTGTCGGCGTGTACGAGGTCCACGTCCTCGTCGGAACGCAGATATGCCGCGAATGGCGCAGCGGGTAGCCCGGCGGCCGTCACGATCTGACGCAGAACACCGTCATCGCCGATATCCAGCCCTTCGGTAAAGTGGGCGGCAAACAGCGCTTCCACCACCGCCCGGCCCTGGCCCGCACGGTCGGCCCAACGAACGGTGCGGTGCGCCTCCACGCTGCTTGGCGTGCGGCGGATCCGGTCGAAGCGAAAAGTGATCCCCTCGGCCAGGCCAACATCGGCGATGGTGCCATACAGACGCCGTGCCCGGTCCTCACCACCGAACTTGCGGATTACATAGTCGGTGCGCGACATGCCCATGCGGGGCATATCCGGATTGAGCAAGAACGGCCGCCACAAGAGGCCAAACGACAGGTCCGGCCGCCGCTGCAACGTGCGGCCGAGCCGGCGGACGCCCAAATAGCACCAGGGACAGACGAGGTCATAGACCACCTCGATCTGTAGCGGCTCTGGCGGGGAGACGTGTACGTTCACAAACCGAGTTTACCGCCTGGAAGCAAGTTGGGTATAGCGCAATTACGGCTCCTGCTTTCCATCGGCGGGGACGTCCAGGAGCGCAGCGAGGCAATGCTTCCTAATCCGTGTATGGACGGGAACTGTCCATAGGGAGGCCGGGGCTTTCTGACCTGCTGCCGGTTCGGTGGACACCGAGTTTAGGGTGTTTTCACGGGATCGGAGGGTGCGATGGTTCGGCGACAGTTCAGCCGGGAGTTCAAGCTGG
>JAYVTX010000303.1:0-6051 GCA_043788425.1 Rhodospirillales bacterium | reverse complement strand
AGGTCAACGCCGACCGGGACGTCGCGACGGGCACCGAGCAGCGTTAGCCCATGCCGGTGTGCCCGGCTCAGCCAGCCCGGCATGGGGCTGGGCGTGGGTTTACCGCCGGGTTCGCGGCTGATGGTGATGCCTTGACCCGGCACGCCGAGCAGGTCCGACAATAGCCGATCGGCCAGGGTCTTCAGGGCCGTTGGTCCAGCACGGGCACTGTCGGCAAGCAGATACGTGTCGGACGCCAGCCGCCATTGGCTCAGCATGCTGGCGCGTCGCGGGCGCGCGATGGGGAACCGGCCCAGCATGAGCCAGCAGGGATCGTCTCCCCCTTCATAACGAGGGAGAGTGCGCCGAGCTGGGCGTCCTGATCCAAACGTCCGCCGGGTAGGATGATGCTGGCTATGCCAACCGAACTGCGGGCACCCAGCGTGACTGGGCCCACTTTCATCACCCGATCCTCAAACAAATGGGTCTGCGGGCCACTATCCCGCGCAAGCTCCGCATCATCGCCGATGGTGACCAGGTCGAATTCGGTGAGATCGGTGCTGTCGAGCCATACGCGCCGCCCGATCCGCGCACCGAATAGGCGCAGTGCCGCAGGTAAGAACGGCGTGCCGCGTAGGTGACGCAGGAAAAGGGGTACCGGCAGACCCTCATAAATGGCCGTCACGGCTTCGGTTAGCCAGACCGGGCGGGACCACATCGGGTATTCAGCCGCTCGATACCGGCCGATCAGCGCCCATTTTAGGGTGACGGTGCCGAGTAGCGCGGGGATGCAGAACACGCCGCCATAGACGAACGGCATTGCCAGCAGAGCCGGCCCATCCCCGACGCGGAGGGCTAGCGCTTCAAATAGATCGAGGCTTACGCATAATGCGATGAAGATTGCGGCCCGGGGCAGCAGGATGCGTGCACCCTCGATCAACAGCCGTGCCGCAACCTGGCGCGGGCCGGGTTCGAACGTCAGCCGGACGTCCCAGGCGGTCGATGCCTGACGGGCAGGAAGCAGGACGGATGGTGAGCCGAAGCACGCCTGACCCGGTGTTAGTGGCGTGTCTATTGGTGGCAGAGATAAGCAGCCGACTAGGCAGTTATCGGCAATATGGACGCCGTCGGGCAGCAGCGCGCAATTTCCGATAAAGGCCCGGTTGCCCAGCACGGTCCGGCGCAGCGTGAGCCGGCCGTCGCGGATTTCCGGATCGCCGAGCGTGACGGCATCGGCCACGAACGCGCCCTCGCCGATTTCCAGCAGGTCGTGCGTAACCGATGCGGCAGTGGAGATTTCTGCGCCGCGTCCGATTTTGGCACCCAAAGCGCGAAACAGGGGCCGCACGTACAGGCTGGCGAAAAACGGGTGGAGAACCGCAAGCGACATGTCGAGCAGGCGGTCGACGGTCCATTTTCGCAGGAAAAACAACGAGTGGGTCCCGTGCACCCCCTCCTGCACCCGGCCTAGGATCAGCCAGCGCAGCCCGATGATTTCGGCCAACACCAGGAGAACGTAGGCAAATGCGATTAGGGGTGCGAAATTCAGCAGGTAGGCCCGGCCATAGCCGGCCAGTTGCGCCTGCTGCAGCGCAAACAGGGACGGCACCATCGGTATCAGGTACAGAACCGGCAGCAGCAGGCCGGCGACGCTGGCAAAAGCACCCGTGGTGGTCAGGAACCGTATGCCGCTGACGTAAGCCGGGCCCGGCCGGGGCAGGGCCGAATTGCAGAATGTCGCCGGGGAGCCGGCCCAGACCTGATCCGCGGGCACCTGGTCGCCGGGCAAAAGCATGGACAAATTGCCGAGCTCGCCACCGGAACCGATCGTGGTGCCGGGGCCAAGTACGCAGCCCGACCCAACCTGCGCGCCGGCACCGATCGTTACCCGGCCAAGGGTCAGCCACCCGCCATCCACCACCGCGTTGCCGATGGTGACCCCACTGCCGAGTGTCGTGCCGGCACCGATCGCAATCAGGTCATCGACGCCGGTCGTCAACGAACCCAGATGAACGCGCGGGCCGATCCGGGCGCCCATCGCGCGGTGGAACAAGACCAGCAACGGCGTGTCAGCGAGAACGGTGGTGTTGACCAAGTCGGTCAGCCGGCTGACCAGCCACCAGCGGAAGTACATGGACCCCCACAATGGATATCGGCCCTCCCGCACGCGGCCGAGCAAGGTCCATTTGGCCACGATCGCAATCACGATGAGGCCTGGCGGAATGGTAACTGCGACGGCGAGTGCGGCGAGCACACCGTAAACAAGGCTGCTTCGGTCCTCGAACCAATCGAAAGCGAGAAATGGTGCGAGTAACTCGAATGCGGCGAGGGCGAGAAGGAAAGGTAGCGTCGCGGCCTGGCCCGTGGCGCACAGCGCATGCCGCAGGCGGGAACCGCTCGGCCGGTGTGTGGGCTCTGGCTGGGCGGCGGCGGCGCAATTGGATGGAAATTGCAGGGCCAGGGCGGCGGCGGTTGGGCGGTTGTAGAGGTCGATCAGCGATAACCGGCTAAACCGGGGCTGCTTACGCAACTGGGACACAAGAATGGCTGCCAGTAGCGAATGGCCGCCCAGATCGCGGAAGAAATCGGCGTCTGGCTCGACCGGCGCGTGAGGAAACAGGGCGCGTAGGGCCAGAAGTAAGTCGGCCTGCTCAGGCGATCCAGCGTCCGCCGGCGGCGGGCAGGGGGGTAGCGACAGAGGAGGCAGCGACTTGCGATCGATTTTCCCACTCGGCAGGCGGGGCATGGCTGGGATCGCGCGGATGACTGCCGGGACCATGTAGCAGGGCAGCACTTTGCCGAGCGCTGCACGGAGGGGGCCTAGGTCGTCGCATCCATATCCATCGCCATGGACGACAAACGCGGTTAGGTGCTCGGTCGGGCCATGGTGCGACAGCAGGCATGCCGCAGCGCGGATGCCGGGTAGGCGGCACAGCTCTGCCTCGATCTCGCCAAGGTCCACCCGGTAGCCGCGGATCTTCACCTGATCATCGCGCCGGCCGTGTAAGACCAGGCGACCGTCCGGGTCCACGCTGGCGATGTCCCCGGTTCGGTAGAGCACGGGATCGACCAGCGACTGCTCGGTCGGGAGTGAGATGAAGCTTTGGGCGTTCAGCTCCGGCCGGTTGAGATAGCCGAGGCATACGCCTGGGCCGCCGATGCAAAGCTCACCGGGGCCGCCCTGCGTGATTGGCCGTCCTGAGTCATCGAGCAGGATGGCCGTGTAGTTCGGCAGCAGCGTGCCGATCGTGACGGGTTCGCCGCTCCGTAGCTCGGCTGCCGTGGCGGTGACCGTTGTCTCAGTCGGGCCGTAGGTATTGACCAAACGCCGTCCGGGGCGGGCCCATCTGTCGACCAACGCCTCGGGACAGGCCTCCCCCCCGACGTTGATGAGCCGAACGGAGGGAAGGTCGCCGTCCAGCATGGCCAGCATTGTCGGTACGCAGTGCAAGACGCTGACGCCGGCCACAGTCAAAAACGCCGGCAAGCGGTCGGTTTGCAGGATTTCGTCATGGGTTGCGACAATCAGGGTCGCGCCGACAAGGTAGGCGATGAACACCTCTTCCAGCGCCATGTCGAAAGCGGTGGAAAAGCCCTGGTACACGATATCCTGACTGTCGATCCGCAGCACCTCGTTCTCGGCCCGGATTAGGTGGCAGATGCTGCGGTGGCTGACGGCCACGCCTTTTGGCCGGCCGGTCGAGCCGGATGTGTAGATGATGTAAGCGGCCTGGGTCGCCGGCGGGCGCGGCGCTGGGCACGAAGCGGGTACGCTGTCGATCCGATCGGGATGGATGGCCGGGCAGGGCCAATTGCCGGCGGGCCGATCGGTAATCAGCAGTGTCGCCGCGCAGTCCAGCAGGCAGAGTGCAACCCGGGCCGCGGGGGCGTGCATGTCGAAGGGTAGAAATGTTGCCCCAGCCTTCGACGTTGCGAGTACCGCGACATGGAGCGTAATGGACCGGTCGAGCCAGATGCCCACGATGTCGCCGGTACGAATACCATGCGCCCGCAACCCGGCGCAGAGCTGTTCTGCCCGTTCGTCAAGCTGTTGGTACGTTAGCGCGTTGCCATCACACCGTAACGCGACCGCGCGCGGGGCTTGGCGGGCGTGTACGGCGGCGAAGTCGTGCAGGCGGTCGTCGCGAAGCAGATCCGGCCGGCTTGGACCCGCGAGTATAGCGGGCGCAATAATACGGATCGTCTGCTTCATGCCGTCTCACTACACCCTGTCTACGGCATAGCATCACAAGACCGTGTGGACTAGGGTAAATTAAAGGTATGATTACTTTTTAGGGTCGTGCAACTTTGGTGTTGCGCCGACGCACGGGTATCCGAACTACTATCGCGTCGGTACCGGCGGATTGACCGTGTAGTCGTAAAACCCGCGCCCAACCTTGCGCCCATACCAGCCGGCCTCGACATACTTTATCAGTAACGGACACGGACGGTACTTGCTGTCGCTCAGGCCTTCGTACAGCACCTGCATGATGCTCAAGCACGTGTCCAACCCGATGAAATCCGCCAGTTCCAGCGGGCCCATGCGGTGGTTCGCGCCCAGCTTCAGCGCCGTGTCGATTCCCTCGACGGAGCCGACGCCTTCATACAGGGCATAAACAGCCTCGTTGATCATCGGCACCAGGATGCGGTTCACGATAAAGGCGGGAAAGTCCTCCGACACGGACGTGATCTTGTCGAGTCGTAGCGCCAGCGCCTGCACTGCGTCGAAGGTGGGCACGTCCGTTGCGATACCACGGATGATCTCGACCAGCTTCATGATCGGCACCGGGTTCATGAAGTGCATGCCGATAAACTTCTCCGGCCGGTCGGTGCAAGCGCCCAGGCGGGTAATGCTGATGCTGCTGGTATTGCTGGCCCGCATGCAGTCGGGGCGCAAATACGGCAGAATCGATTTGTAGATCGCCCGCTTCACGTCCTCTTTTTCAGTCGCAGCCTCGATCACAAGGTCGCACGCTGCGAGAGAGTTGTAGTGCGTCCCTGTCGTGATCCGCCCCAAGGCGGCCGCCTTGTCGGTTTCCGTCACCGCGCCTTTGGCGATTTGCCGGTCGATGTTCTTACCGATGCTGGCCAGCGCTTTGTCCAGCGCCTCCGCCTTTGCATCCAATAACACAACCTCTAACCCGGCCAGCGCGCTTACATGGGCGATGCCGGCGCCCATCTGCCCGGCACCGACCACGCCTAAAGTCTGGATCACGCCGGCTGGCCCAGCGCCGCCTGTAGCTCGGGCAGCGCCGTGAACAGGTCACCGACAAAGCCATAATCTGCTACCTGAAAGATCGGCGCGTCGGCGTCCTTGTTGATGGCGACAATGACCTTGCTGTCCTTCATGCCGGCCAAATGCTGAATGGCACCGGAGATACCGATCGCCACGTACAGGTCTGGCGCCACGATCTTGCCGGTCTGCCCAACCTGGTAGTCGTTCGGCACGTAACCGGCATCTACCGCGGCCCGGCTGGCCCCCACTGCCGCCCCGAGCAGATCAGCAACGGGCTCCAAAAGTTTGAAGTTTTCGCCGTTCTGCATGCCCCGTCCGCCAGATACGACGATGCGGGCGGCGGTCAGTTCCGGACGCTCGGACTTACTCAGCTCGGCCGATACGAAACGCGACGTGGCTGCGGCGGCCGTGGACGACACCGCCTCGATCACGGCGGACCCACCCTCGGCGGGCACCGGGTCGAAGCTTGCGGCGCGGATGGTCATGATCTTCTTGGCGTCGGCACTGCGGACGGTGGCCATCGCGTTCCCGGCATAAATTGGGCGCACGAACGTATCGGCGTCGATGATTGCAGACACGTCGCTAATAGGCTGCACGTCCAGCAGCGCGGCGACGCGGGGCATCACGTTCTTACCCGTTGCCGTGCTGGCGGCCATGATGTGGTCGTGGTGCCCGGCCATGCTGACAAGCAACGCGGCCAGCGGCTCGGCGAGGGCATGATCGAACTCGGGACTGTCGGCCACATGCACCTTCGTCACGCCATGCAGCTTCGCAGCGGCGTGCCCGGCTGCTGCGATGTTGTGGCCCGTGACCAGCACGTGCACCTCGCCCAGCTT
>JAYVTX010000302.1:0-5138 GCA_043788425.1 Rhodospirillales bacterium | reverse complement strand
GGGTTTTCGGCATCATGACACCTTTCGCGAAAGCGTTCGGGGTGTCCACCAAACCGGGTCAATCCCAACCTCAATCCCAGTCGCAGCGTTGGCGCCAGGAGCGACTAACCAAGTCCAGCCGCACACGGCTTGCAGACCAATGGACACTCCACACAGTTTTGGACACCATCCACCTGTGATGACCACAGGTTGGAGCCGGCCCCAATGATCGAACCCGCTGCCTGGACGACGATCGGCGCTGCGTCCTCCTCTGTCTTCTCCGTGGACGGGCAAACCATCTTTCACCTGCGCGGCCCTGGCCTGCCGCAGGTCTGGTCCATGCATCGCGACGGCAGCGGCGCCATGCAGCTCACCAGCCAAGATGAGAACGCGACCAAGCTGCGCCGCGCGCCCAATGACGACCGGCTGCTCTGGCAGATCGACGCGGGCGGGGATGAACGGCAGCAGATTTGGCTACTCGAACCCGGCGGCACGCCCCGCGCGCTTACGGCCGAGCTGGGCGCGAGCCATGAAATCGGAGCCTTCTCACCGGACGGGGCGCATCTTGCCTATGTGGCAAACGACCGCGACCCGGCGTACTTCGACGTGCTGGTCATGGAACTGCACACGGGCGTCCGCCGCCGCATTCTGGAGGGTGCCGGGTCACGCGCTGTGACAAGCTGGTCCGGCACTCGGCTCGTGGTCATTGAGGACCGCAGCAGCAGCGATCAGGATTTGCACATCGTCGATGCTGGAAGCGGGGCTATGCACGCCGTGCCACGGATCGGCCTGGCGCGATACACGGCCGCCCGGTTTACGAAGGACGGCAAACACCTCATGGCAATCACCGACCAGGGCGCTGACTTCATGCGCCTGTGCCGGATTGACGCGGCCACCGGCGCGCTCGAACCCGTGCACGTGCCGGTCGGCCGGGATGTGGAGGCATGGGCGCTGTCACCCGACGGAACGCTGCTCGCTACCATTGAGAATGACCGCGGCTACGGCGTGCTCCGTGTGGGTCCAGCCGACGGCGTACGCGACATTGTCACCGGCCTGCCGGAGGGTGTCGTGGGAGACCTCGCCTGGTCCCCCGATAGCCGGATGCTGGCCGTGACGGCCGAGGGGCCGACATCGCCGCCGGGCCTGTATGCGTGGGAGGGCAGCACAGTACGGCCGCTCTCGCAGCCCGAGCCGTTCGATGCGGCGCTGGCCGGGTTCGCGCTCGTGTCGTGGCCCGGCCTAGACGGCATATCCATTCCCGGCTGGCTCGGCCTGCCGTACGGCCCGGCACCGGCGGCTGGCTTCCCCGCGATCGTATGGGTCCATGGTGGCCCGGCCGCCCAGACCCGGGCGAAGTTTCGTTCCGACATGCAAATGCTCCTCGCCCAAGGCTACGCCGTGCTGATGCCCAACGTACGCGGCAGCACCGGCTATGGCCGCATTTGGATGGAGGCCGACGATTTGGAGGGGCGGCACGTCGCCGTCGACGATCTGACCGCGGCCCGGCATTGGCTGACATCACATCCCGGCATCGACCCGGCGCGGATCGGCATCATGGGCCAGTCCTATGGCGGGTGGATGGTGCTGGCCGCGATCACGCGCCACCCGGCGCTATGGCGGGCGGCGGTGGATTACTACGGCATTGCCGACTGGTTCACCCTGCTGCGCGACACCGGACCGTGGAGGCGGCGGCACCGGGCCCTGGAATACGGCATACCCGGGCAGCACGACGCGGTACTGCGCGAGTTCTCGCCCATCCACGGCGTGGGCGCGGTCACGGCGCCGCTGCTCGTGGCCCATGGCGACCGCGATCCGCGCGTGCCGATGGGCGAGAGCGAGCAACTCGTCACCGCCATGGAGCTGCACCAGAAAAACGTGCGCTATGAACGCTTCACCTATGCCGGGCACGGCTTCATCCGTCCGGAGCACACCTCGCGCATCTACGCCGCGGTGGCGGAGCATTTCCGCCAGTACCTGTAGCGGCTAGTCCTGCAGCAATGTGCCGGCCAGCCGACGGTCATAGCCGCGGCTGGCTGCCAGCAGCGCGGCCGTGTACGGGTCGTGGGCTGTTTGCGCGTCGAGCTGCGCGGATGACAGCTCCTCCACGATGCGGCCCCGGTTCATCACTGCGATACGGCTGCACAGATGCGACACCACCGCCAAATCGTGGCTGACCAGCACGCAGGTTAGCTCCTGCTGCGTTTGTATGTCGGTCAGGAGATTGAGGATTTCCGCCTGAACCGACACGTCCAGCGCCGAGGTCGGTTCGTCCAGCAGCAGCACCCTTGGCTCGAGGAGCAGCGCCCGGGCGATGGCGAGCCGCTGCCGCTGACCGCCCGATAGCTGATGCGGATAGCGGTAGCGGAACGCCGGGCCGAGGCCGACCCGGTGCAGGATCGCCAGCACCCGTGCATCGCGATCCGCAATGCCGTGGATCGCCAACGGCTCCATCAGCACCGAGTTGACGGTGTGGCGGGGATGGAGCGAGCCGTACGGATCTTGAAACACCATCTGCACGTCACGAAAAAACGCCCGGTCACGCACCGCCGCCACGGCCGCTCCGTCGAAAGCCACGGCGCCGTGCCAGTGCCGGTTCAGGCCACACAGCACACGTAGGATGGTAGATTTGCCGCAGCCGGATTCACCGACCAGGCCGAACACCTCCCCAGACGCGACTGTGAACGACACGCCATCCACGGCCGGCGCCCCGGTACCGAACTGCACACGCAAATCACGGACGACGATCACGACGTGAGCCAGGCCGGATCGCGCGACAACACCGGAAGGCGGCTGCCACCCCCACCCATGCGGGGCAACGACGCTAGCAGGCCGCGCGTGTAGGGGTGCAGCGCCTGCCCAAGCTCGCTGGCGGGGCACTCCTCCACAATACGACCAGCATACATGATCAGCACCCGGTCGCAAAAGGTCGCCACGAGATTGAGGTCGTGGCTGATGAACATAAGGCCAAGGTTTCGGGCGGCCACGAGCTCGTCCAAGATCGCCAGCACCGCTAGCCGGACCGTGACGTCGAGGGCGGATGTCGGCTCGTCCGCAATGAGCAATGACGGCTCCGGCATCAGCATCATGGCGATCATGATGCGCTGGCCCATGCCGCCCGAAACCTCATGTGGATACAGGTCGAACACTCGGCCGGGGTCACGAATATGGACGGATTCGAGCATCGCGAGCACGCGGTCGCGGTTTTCGGCCCGGCTGCCGCGGCGTTCGGCCGGGATGGCCTCGGCGATCTGGTGCCCGACTCGCATCACCGGGTCGAGCGCATGGCGGGGGTCCTGCATGATCATGCCGATCCGGCGTCCGCGCACCTGCAGCATCTCACGCTCGCTGCAGGCCAGCAGGTCGGTGCTGCCTAAGCGGAGCGTGCGGGCGGACACATCGGCCAGCGGCGGTGCGAGGCGCATGATCGCCCGGCCGGTCATGGATTTGCCGGAACCTGACTCACCCACAATGCCGACCTTCTCCTGCCCGATCGTGAACGATACGCCGCGCACGGCCTGCACGGTGCGTCCGGGGACCCGGAACGAGACCCGCAAACCCTCCACCACCAACCCGCCGGAGCCAGTCAGAAGAGGGCCGGTCATGACCGGGGATCGAGCACGTCTCGCAACCCGTCACCCAGCAGGTTGAACGCGAGGCTGGTTGCCAAAATCGCCAGCCCCGGCACCGTCGAGAGCCACCAGGCGCCGGTCAGATGGCTGCGGCCGGCCGACAGCATCGCCCCCCATTCCGGCATTGGCGGCTGCGCGCCCAGGCCCAAAAAGCCCAGCCCGGCGGCGGTGAGAATGATCCCTGCCATATTCAGCGTGATGCGGACGATCACCGATGGCAGACACATCGGCACAATATGCCGCAGGATGATGCGCCCGGCCGACCCGCCCTGAATCCGGACGGCGGCGATGTAGTCGGCATTGCGGATCGTCAGCGTCTCCGCCCGGGCCAGCCGGGCGATGGGCGGCCAGGCGGTGAGCGCGATGGCGATGATCGCGTTACGGATCCCGGGGCCAAGCCCGGCGACGAAGCCCAGCGCCAGGATCAGGCTCGGGAACGACAGGAAAATGTCGTTGACCCGCATCAGCACCGCGTCGACCCACCCGCCGAAATAGCCGGCCGTGGTGCCGATCAGCAGCCCGACCGGTGCCACGATCACGGCCACGAGCGTGACAATCATCAGCGTAATGCGGGCGCCATAGGCAAGTCGGGCCAGAATATCGCGCCCCAGCTCGTCCGTGCCGAACGGGTGCACGGTGCTCGGTGGCAGTAGGCGGGCGGAGAGGTCCTGCGCATCGTAGCCGCCCGGTGCGATCACGGGCGCGAGAAACGCCACCAGGGCCAACAGGCTGAGTGCTAAGAAGGCAGCCATGGCGGTTGGATTGCCGCGTAGCCGGCACCAGCCGAGGTATAGTCGCTGTATCCTCGCCTGCCGGGGTGAGGTGGTAATGTCGGCCGCAAGCCAGGCCCGTAGGCCCAGGGCCGCAACCGCCGGCGGATGCATGGCGCTCATCGCGTGCGCGGGTCCAGCACGTGGTACAGCCGGTCGGTCGCCAGGTTCAGCCCGATAAACACAACGCCCACGATCAGCACGCAGGCCAGCACGGCATTCATGTCCCCCGCCAACAGCCCGGCGGTCAAATACCGGCCAAAGCCCGGCCAGGCGAACACCGTCTCTGTCAGCACCGCCCCCTCCAGCAAGAACGCGTAGGCCAGGGCGATGACCGTCACGAGCTGCACCAGGATATTGCGAAAGGCGTGGCGGCGGATGACGGCCCAGCGCGACATGCCCTTGGCGCGGGCGGCGATGATGTATTCCTGTGCCAACTGCTCCAGCATGAACGACCGGGTCATGCGGCTGATATAGGCCATCGAGGCATATCCCAGGATCGACCCCGGCAGCACGATGTGGCTGACGGCATTCCAGAACACCTCCGCATCGCCCTCCCACAGCGCGTCGACCAGCAACAGCCCGGTATGCGGCGGAATACTGTCCATGAACGCGACATCGAGCCGCCCGGGACCGCCGACCCAGCCCAACATCGCATACAGCACGATCAAACCCATGAGCCCGAGCCAGAATGTCGGGCTGGAATACCCGACCAGGCCCACAACCCGGGTCACATGGTCGAACCAGGTGCCGCGATGCA
>JAYVTX010000301.1:0-2835 GCA_043788425.1 Rhodospirillales bacterium | reverse complement strand
CTTATTACGGAGGCGATGGTCTGGCAGCATCTTCCGGCGATCGTCGCCGCCATGGATGACCCGGCTGCCGACTACGCCATTATTCCCACCTGGTTCCTGGCCCGTCGCGCCCGGCAGGACGTGAAGGTCGTGCTGTCCGGTGAGGGCGGGGACGAGGTTTTTGGTGGCTACGGCCGGTATCGCAGCGCGATGCGCCCCTGGTGGCAGGGCGGGCGGGCCATGCGCACGCGTGGTACGTTCGACCGGCTGGACGTGTTGCGGGTCCGTCCGTCCGGTTGGCGGGATGGGCTTGTGGCGGCAGAAAGCCAGGCATCGACGTTTGGCCGTTCCCGCCTACAAATCGCGCAGGCGACAGATTGCGCCGACTGGCTGCCGCATGACCTGTTGCTGAAGCTCGACCGATGCCTAATGGCCCATGCGATCGAGGGCCGGACCCCTTTCCTGGATCCGGACGTGGTTGCCGCCGGGTTCTGCCTGCCGGATGCGATGAAGGTGCAGAGCGGGCGCGGCAAGTGGCTGCTGCGGCAATGGCTGGCCCGCCACGCCCCGGCTGCACAGCCGTTTGCCCCGAAACAGGGTTTTACGGTGCCGATCGGCACATGGATTGCGGGGCAGGGCGCGCGCCTGGGGCCGCTAGTGGCCGCATCGCCAGGCGTGGCCGAAATCGCGGAACCCGGCCGGGTCGTCGCGTTGTTTCGGGCGGCGGGCGGTAAACGGGAGGGCTTCGCCGCCTGGACCCTTTTGTTCTACGCGCTATGGCATCGCGCTCACATTTTGGAACAAGACATGGCCGGTGACGTGTTCGAAAGCTTGGGGACCCGCTGATGCATTTCGATCTGATCCTGCGCGGCGGTATGTGCGTGCTGCCATGGGGTACGGCGCAGGCCGACATCGGCGTGGCTGACGGCCGGATTGCGGCCATCGGGGCTATTACATCCGACACTGCCGAACATGTCCTGGATGCCACGCACCTGCACATCCTGCCGGGGCTGATCGACCCGCACGTTCATTTCCGCGACCCCGGCGACCCTACAATCGAGAGCATCCGGACCGGCACGCTCGGGGCCATCCTGGGTGGGGTTACGACCGTGTTCGATATGCCCAATACGTCGCCGGCCATCACCGATGCCGGTGCGGTTGCCTGGAAGCAGAGGCATATCGGCCAAGAAGCCTGGTGCGACATGGGTTTTTACGTTGGTGCGACCAAGGGCAACGTTGGCGCATTGGCCGACCTGGAAACGCAGACCGGCGTGTGTGGGGTAAAGGTCTTTGCTGGTAGTTCGACCGGTGATCTGCTGGTGGAAGACGATTCCTCGATCGAAGCGGTTCTGCGCGCTGGGCACCGCCGGGTCAGCTTTCATAGTGAGGATGAGTATCGGCTGCAGGCCCGGCGCGGCCTGTTCCAGGACGGCGATCCATACCAGTCGCACATGGAATGGCGCGACGTGGAATGCGCGCTGATCGGGACGCAGCGCATCTTGGCGCTGGCGGAGCGGACGGGCCGGCCGGTGCACATCCTGCATGTCTCGACGGCGGAGGAGCTGGTTTTGTTACGCCAGCACCGCCGGGTCGCAACAGTGGAGTTGCTGGTCAATCACCTGACGCAACATGCGCCCGATTGCTACGACCGGCTGGGGGGCTATGCGGTCATGAACCCGCCGCTGCGGGACCGTCGCCACCTGGAGGCTGCGTGGGCGGCGGTGGCGGATGGGACGGCGGATACGATCGGCTCGGACCATGCCCCGCATCCGCGTGCGGCGAAGGAGCGGCCGTGGCCGTCCGTCGCTGCCGGGCTTACGGGCGTGCAGACACTGGTGCCGATTATGCTGGACCACGTGGCCCGGGGCCGGCTTTCGATAGGGCGGCTAGTCGATTTAATGGCAGCGGGGCCGGCCCGGGTTTACGGCCTGGCTGGTAAGGGGCGGATCGCTGCCGGCTACGACGCGGACTTCACCATCGTTGACCTTTCGGCGCAGCGGACGATCACCAATGATTGGATCGCCTCACCCTGCGGCTGGACGCCGTTTGACGGCACAGCGGTTTCGGGTTGGCCGGTAATTACTGTGGTTCGGGGGCAGGTCGTGATGCGGGATGGTCAGGCGGCCGGAACACCATCCGGCCGCCTGGTCGCGTTTACTTCAGCGTAAGCGTGATGCCGTCGGCAGAGCCCTGCAGGCGGGCACCCTTGGTCACGTTATCCACCCGGATTTCGACGCCGTTGCTGTTACGCAGGATCTGACCGCTAAGGCCACTTACCAGCGTCGCTTCGCCAGTTACGGCGGCGTAGGTGCCGCTGAAGTCCTGCACGCGCTTCAGGTTATAGACCCGGCCCCGGCCGCGAACGGTGCTGAAGCCGACATCGGCCACGGTGACGCCGTTCACGGTAAAGCCGTAGCGCTTGCCGGCGAACTTCAGCACGCCGTCACCCCAGGTGTAACCAACGCCCAGCGCCGCGCCCTTGGCGACCATGTCGATCGTGCCGCTGGCTGGGCCGCGCTGGCCCGGGTCGCCCGCGGCAGCCATGGCCGGAAGGCTGAAGGCGGTAAGGCTGGCTAGGCTGAGCATGGCAGCCATGGCGACGCGACGGGAAACAATCATTGGGTTCTCCGGAACCAGTTATGAAGTGGCGAGGTAACGGAGAAGTTAGCTGGCGGTTCCCCTACCAGCCGGCAAACAGCGATTTCGGCCAGCGGGCGTTACGATACTCCACCTGTTGCGGCGTGGGCGGCGGTGTATCGGCCACCAAACGTACGGCGGGCGGCAGATTGGCCGGGTCGGCCCAGCAATCTACGACGCCCAGGCTGCGGGTGCAGGCCATCGGCTCCGCTGGACCCA
>JAYVTX010000300.1:0-4374 GCA_043788425.1 Rhodospirillales bacterium | reverse complement strand
TGCGGTCACGGCACAGGTGTTGACGATCGTTCCTGGGTACCCGGCCGCCATGCCACGGATCGCATCGCTCTCACACGCATTCAGCCGGCAGCCGAAGTTGAGCACCGTGCTCATAGCGTGGCAACGCCGCGAAATGCCGTCGCGACCGGCCCGGCCATATGCACCAGCCCGTCCGACCATTCGATATCCAAATCGCCGCCGGGCATGGTGACGCGAACGCGCGGGTCCAGCAGCCCGCGGCGTACGGCATTCACGACCGCGGCACATGCCCCCGACCCGCAGGCCAGCGTCAGCCCGGCCCCACGCTCCCACACCACCAGCCGCATCCGGCCACGCCCCGTGATCTCGGCAAAACCGACATTGACCCGGCTGGGAAAGCGCGGATCGTACTCCAGTGCCGGACCGGCAACCGTGGCCACGCCGGCGTCCGGCACAAACAACGTCAGATGCGGATTGCCCATGCTGCACGCCGCACCAGCGCCAAAGCCGTCGACGGGAACATGCAGCGTGTCGGCCGGCCCGGCCATTGGCACGTCCTGCCAATTCAGGCCCGGCCGGCCCATCGTCACGCGCTGCCGACCGTCGGACAGCCGCTCCGCCGGCAGGTCGCCATAATCGGTGCGGATGATCTGATACGGGCGGCCATTCTGCTCGAACAGCAGCTCCGCCACGCAGCGGGTCGCGTTGCCGCATGCGCCGGCCACGCTGGCGTCTGGGTTCTGGATGCGCATCACCACGTCGGCGTCGGTACCAGCGGGCGGCGGCAGTAATGTAATGAACTGGTCGCAGCCGACGCCGCGGTGCCGGTCCGCAAGCACCATCACCTCCGCATCCGCCAGCATTGCGCGTTGACGCCCATCGAAAACAATAAAATCGTTCCCAGCGCCATGCATCTTGATAAACGGAATTTCCATGGGGCCGTGGTATAGTCGCACCCTCGGACACGGGGTAGCGGGGGATTTTTGCATGAGGGTACCGTTAACGCTGGCGCTTGCGGCCGTACTGATGCAAGCGGGCTGCGTGTCACCACCGCCGGTCATTGTGGCCGTAACATCCGAACCGCTCCTACCCCCCGGCGTGGTGATCGAAGCCCTGCCCGCAGCCGCCCCCGCAGTCGCCCCCGTATCCGGCGCGGCACCGCCCCGCGCCGGGGGGTTCGACGCCAGCCGCCTGGCCGCACTGGCCCCTCTGGACCCGGCTGAGCCGCTCGTGATCCGGCCCATGCCCCTGGCGGAGCCTGCCCGGATTGGAACGCCTGCGCTGCTGCCATCCCGCCCGGCGGATGATGAGAGTGCGGCACCCATCGTGCTGAAACCCGCACCCGCCGAGTTCAAGCCGATCCGTGTGGCAGAGGTCCAGGCAGCGCCCGCGACCATACCCGCGATCCTTGTACCCACCCCGATGGCCCCGGCCCCAACGATCGCCCTCTTGCCCGCGCCGGCTCCGCTGGCTCCCAAAGTCCTAGCGCCAACACCCATAATTCTTCCGCCTGAGCCGGCCATCGTCTTGGCCCCAGTCGTCGCCGCACCCGTGGTTGTCGCCGCACCCGTGGTCACCGTCCCACGGCCGGCAGCACCGGCGATTGTGCTTGCACCGGCCCCCGTCATCTCTGCACCCGTTGTAGCCATCACACCGGCAGCCGTGATCGCTCCGCCTGCGCCGGCCATAATGCTGGTCCCGGCGCCCGCCATGGCCGTGCCGGCCGCGATTATCCCCGTCCCGCTCCGGCCTGCGCCGCCCGCCATCGCTCTTGCTCCTGCCGTGCCCGCCTACGTCGCGCGCCCCATGCCGCTATACCGGCCCTATGCCATGCAGCCGCTGACCTGGGGTGCCGCATGCCGGTCGGGCGATCAGTCGGCGTGCATCATGGCGCAGGCTGAGGGGCCGAACCGTGGGCCGTAGCGCCGTGCCGGTGTTGCAACTTCCAAGTATCTTGCTCGCCCTGCTACTCACTACCGCCGCCCACGCCGAAATACCCGTCCCCCACGTCGCCACGTTCGGCCGCTGGTTCGTCGCCTGCGACAACACCCGGCGGTGTGAGGCTTGGGGCGTGCCAGAAGCGAGGGGTGCCGACCTACGCCTAATCCGTGAGCCTGGGCGACGACGCCCCAGCCTGATCCTGACCACGACCAAGGAGGTTGTGAGCCCGCTGCGCATCGACGGGGAACGGGTGCCGGGTACCTGGCGCGCTGGCAAGGGCGAGGACCCTATCCTGACGCTGACCGACCCGGCCCAGATTGCCCAGGTCCTAACCTTGGCCCGCGCCGGGCACCAACTGACGGCGGTTGATGACGTGGCTGTCCCCCTGGATGGCCTACCCGCGGCATTACGGCGGATAGACGACGTGCAAGCATCAGCGTCCGCTATCCTGCCGCCCAAACCCCGCTGGCGTTCGACGCCGGCCCTGGCCAACGCCGCAGAACTGGCCGTCGCTACCCGAGCGGGGCAGTCTGCCGCCCTGCAGGCAGCCAAATGCACGCCGCAAACCGACCGGGATGAGGCCCATGCGCTGGACCCGGCCCACGCCGTCGTGCTGCTGCAATGCTGGTCTGGCGCTTTTCAACAGTCGGCGGTCGTCGTCATCGTGGCTCGTACCACCGGCCAGGGTGGTACGTTCGCCCCCACGCTACCGGCCGGCCTGGGGCAGAGTGCGACGCTGATGGAGGCCGGGTTCGACACTGCAACGGGCCAGTTATCCACCAGCGCCCGCGGCCGGGGCATGGCCGATTGCGGGCAGTCCGCCATCTGGGTCTGGGTCCACGGCGCGTTCCGGATGGCGCATCTGTCGTACCAAGCCCCGTGCGGCGGGGCCGAACCCGGCGACTGGCCTGCCATATACCGCACGCGCTGATTGCGTTTTCGGCACCCGCCGGCTACACGCACGGCTCGCTAGCGCGCCAGGCCTGTATGGGCATGCCTGGCCGCGGCACGTGCGTTTGCGCCATGGGGGGCACGCACGACCAGCATGCAGGAGATGAAATGCCCAAGCTGAAGACCAAATCCTCGGTCAAAAAGAGGTTCAAAATTACCGCCACCGGCAAAGTCATGTCCGGCCCCGGTAAGAAGCGCCACAATTTGATGGCCCGCAGCCAAAAAGTGAAGCGCGCCAACCGCGGCTCGCAGACGATGACCCATGCTGACGGCCTGACCGTCAAGCAATGGGCCCCCTACGGCATCGCGTAGAGGAGGCGGCACATGGCACGCGTCAAACGGGGTGTAACCACCCACGCCCGGCACAAAAAAGTCCTCGACGCCAGCAAGGGCTTCGTCGGCCGCAGCAGCACCAACTACCGCATCGCCCTGGAACGGCTGGAAAAGTCGCTTCAATACGCCTATCGCGACCGCCGCAATAAAAAGCGTGAGTTCCGCGGGTTGTGGATCCAGCGCATCAACGCCGCCGTGCGCGAGCAGGGCATCACCTACAGCCGGTTTATGGCCGGGTTGAAGGCAACCGGGATTGAGATGGATCGCAAGATCCTGGCCGCATTGGCCTATGACGACCCGGCGTCGTTCGCTACCGTGGTGGACCAGGTGAAGGCCGTCATGCACGCCGCCGCCGAAAACGCGACCGTCGCGGACCTCGCCCACCTGACCGACCCGGGCGCGGCGCACGCCCCCGCCGCCGGCTAAAACTGGCCCACTGGACTGACGCATAGGGCTGCCCCACAAGGGCGGCCCTATCTGTTTTTGGGCTATTGCCATGGATGATACCGCCACCCTGCAGCATGAGACGGAGTTGGCGCTGGCCGCCGCCAACGACCTGCGCGCCTGGGACGCCGTGCGCGTCGGCGTGCTGGGCAAGGCCGGGCGGCTGACGGCATTGCTGAAGGAACTCGGTCGCCTGTCCCCCGATGACCGGCGCGAGCGTGGTGCGGCGTTGAACCGGCTACGCGACACGCTGACCACCGCGATCGAGGCCCGGCGCGTGACGCTGGACGCCGCGGCGCTCGACGCACAACTCGCCGCCGAACGCATCGACGTGACGATCCCGCCCCCGCCGCGCCCGGCCGGGCTGATCCACCCCATCACCCGCACCATGGAAGAAATGGCCGCCATATTCGGTGCCATGGGCTTTTCCGTAGGCGAGGGCCTGGATGTACAGACCGACTGGTTCAATTTCGGGGCGTTAAACATCCCCGCCCACCATCCGGCGCGTGCCGACCACGACACGTTCTATGTGCCTGGGCTCCGCGATGGACGGCCATTGCTGCTGCGCACGCAAACCAGCGACGTGCAAATCATCTCCATGCTGGAAAACCCGCCGCCGCTGCGCATCATCGCGCCGGGCCGGACGTACCGCGCGGACCACGACGCCACCCACTCGCCGATGTTCCACCAATGCGAGGGCATCGTCATCGACCGAGACATCACGCT
>JAYVTX010000299.1:0-4965 GCA_043788425.1 Rhodospirillales bacterium | reverse complement strand
AAACTTTATGGCCTGGACGGTCATTTACGCCGCCGGTCCACCGCGGCCATCGCGCCCTGCCCATCAAGCTACAGGACCGCCCACTACCATCGCCTGATCCGCCTGCGTGATTGGAACCGATGGAGAATTGTAATGCGTGTATCGTCGTCGATGGGTGCCACCCTACTTGCCTGCCTGCTAGCTGCGCCGGCTTTTGCCCAACCGTCTTCTATTCGCGCAGACCAGCCCTGGGCACGCGCCACCGCGCCGCAGCAGCAGGTTGGCAGCGCATACGTAACTCTGACCAGCCCGGCCGCTGACCGCCTGATCGGTGCATCCTCACCCGCCGCGGCGCGGGTTACGGTGCACGCGATGCAAATGGATGGCACCACCATGCAGATGCGGCAGCCGTTGGACGGGCTCCCATTGCCAGCGGGTCAGTCCTTGAAGCTGTCACCGGGCGGCTATCACCTGATGCTGGATGGTCTGACCGCACCGCTGGTCGTGGGTCAGGCGATCGCGGTGCAATTGCGGTTTGCGAAGTCACCACCGCTCGATCTGACATTCCAAGTGGCACCGGCTGGCGCGCGTGAGCCGGGGCTACCTGGTGCGCACGGGCAGCAGCATTGATGGACCGCCGTGCGCTATTGCGGCTAGCTCCGCCGGGGGTGTTGGCGGTGGCGCTGGCGGGTACAGCGCTGTGGATGGTTGGGCACGGCGACCCGCCTGCGGCCGGCGTAGGTGGACCGTTCCGGTTAGCCGGCGCAGACGGACGGGCCGTGACCGACCGCGACTTCCGGGGACGCTGGATGTTGATCTATTTCGGCTACACGCACTGCCCGGACGCCTGCCCGACTGCGCTGGCAGACATGGCGGGTGCCATCGACGCCTTGGGACCGGATGCGGCGAAGGTCGCGCTGCTATTCATAACGATCGACCCCGAACGAGACACGCCGTCCGTCGTGCAGGATTACGTCCGCGCGTTCGATGCGCCCATCACCGGCTTATCCGGCACGCCCGAGCAGATTGCCGCCGTCGCCCGGGCCTATCGCGTGTATTATGCCCGTCACCCGCGCGATGATGGCGGGTACGATATGGACCATAGCAGCATCATCTACTTGATGGGCCCGCGGGGGCAGTTCACCGCAAACTTCACCCACGAAACACCGCCCGAGGCCATTACCACCAAGCTACGCAGCGTGTTGGCCGGCTAGCTTTTTGATGCGCTTGGCCAGGGACCACTTATGAACCTCGGTCGGGCCATCATAGATGCGGAAAGCGCGGATTTCGCGGAACACCTGCTCGACAATCGTGTCCTGCGTTACCCCGGTGCCGCCCATTACCTGAACGCAGCGGTCGGCGACGCGGTATAGCGCCTCCGAAACCGCCACTTTCGTCATGCTGCTTTCGATCGTGCCGGGCTCGCCACTATCGAGCACGGTCGCGCACCAATTCGTCATCAGCTCGCTCTGCTTCAGGTCGATCAGATTGTCGGCCAGCATGAAACCGACGCCTTCATGATCCACCAGCGGCTTGCCGAATGCTTGGCGGCGGCAGGCGTATTCGGTTGCAATCTCGTTTGCACGGACGGCTGCGCCATGCCAGCGCATGCAGTGGGTCAGACGCGCGGGTGCCAGGCGGACCTGGGCGTATTTGAAGCCCTCGCCGCTTTGGCCGAGCATCTGGTCGGCCGGAATGCGTACGTTATCGAGTGTCACGACCGCGTGGCCGCCGGGCATGGAGCTATCGATGGTGTCGAGGATGCGTTCGATCCGGATACCTTCCATCGGCAAATCGACGAGGAACATCGACGCCCCCTGCTCCGTCTTGGCCATAATGATGCCAATCGCGGCACCCGCCATGCCGGTGATGAACGCCTTGCGCCCATTCACGACCCAGTGGTTACCGTCCGGGTGCGCGGTCGTGCGCATCATCGACGGGTCGGAACCAGCCCCGCCCTCGGCCGCGGGTTCGGTCATCATGAAAACCGATCGTGCCCGGCCGGCTATCAAGGGTTCCAGGAACCGTGCCTGCTGCTCCGGCCCGGCCACGCGGCTTAGCAGGAACATATTGCCCTCATCCGGGGCATTTACGTTCACCGCCAGCGGCCCCAGCATCGACAGACCGGACGCCCGCAGCACGTCAGCCGTGTCGCGGTGGCTGAGGTGTTGGCCGTCGGGCCGGATGTGCGGGGTTAGCAGCCCGGCGTCCCGGGCCAGGCCACGTAGTTCTTGCACCAGCGCGTCGGTCGGGCCGTGCGTGTCGCGGCGGGGATCGTTTTCGTACGGTATGACCACGGTGCGAACGAATGCCTCGACCCGGCGGGCAATAGCTTTGGCGTCGTCGGTCGGGAGGTCTTCGTGGATCGGGAGACTATGGTCCATGCTGGCCTCACAATAGTTGGTGCGGGCGGTCGGAATCGAACCGACACTCCTTGCGGAACCGGATTTTGAGTCCGGCGCGTCTACCAGTTCCACCACGCCCGCATCCAAGTTCGGTATAGTCTAGCGCGATGGAGACGAAAAGGGGTTTGCGTGGCGGCGCGGGTCTAGCTATACCACCGCCCTGCCTGATCCCGGATAGCTCAGCTGGTAGAGCAAGCGACTGTTAATCGCTCGGTCGTTGGTTCGAGTCCAACTCCGGGAGCCAGTGCAAGATCACCATTCCGTAACTTCCTATCAGGGCTTGTCGGTTTCTATTGTGCAAGACATCCCCATGGCCGACCGTCGTGACGGGCACGGAGTTACACCATGATGTTTTGTAGGCGGTCGTTGTTGATCGGGCTGGCCGTGTCGGGCTGTGTGGCACCTGGTGGGATCCAGACGACAGATTTGGAAAGCAATGATCGTGCAGCTCGGTTCGGCCGGCTCGCCACCGGTACTGGTGCCGTGCCACGGGTCGTGCAGGTCGCGTCGCCAGAAGGCGGCGTTCCGGTCGTGGTCGTAACGTTTGAGGAGGACGCATTCTTCTCCTCCGGCAGTGCCCGTCCCCGTGCCGAGGCGCAGTCCTTACTGGATATTGTGGCCGAGAATATGCGGCGGGACGTACCGGACGCGCAGCTGACTCTGCTCGGCCATACCGATGCGGTCGGGACGGACGCGATGAACGATCAGCTCTCATTGCGCCGGGCACGGGCTGTGCTGGGGGCGCTGGTGGCGCGTCAGGTCAATGCCGGGCAACTGAGCACAGTCGCTATTGGTCGCCGACAGCCGATCGCTCCCAATCTGACGGCTGACGGCCGGGCGCGGAACCGCCGGGTGGAGTTCCTGGTTTCTTCCAGCTTCGACGCGAACCTAGCCGTTATCCAGAACCGGGCCGTGCCGATCGGTTGGCTATCTGCAGGTCAGGGCCCGGCGCGCCCGGCACCGCAACGGTCTGTCGCCGTGTTGCGGCCGGTGTCGAGCCCGTCGGCGAGGGCGCTGGGTGGCCCGTCGGACATCAGTGAGGCTCCACTACTGGAGACGCAAAAGCTTGCCATCAACGCTCCCACGCCCTGAACGAAAGATCATCATTATGACATTCGCACCCCGGACTACGTCCGCCCTGCTCGCCCTGACGCTTACCGCTGGGTCACTGCAGGGGTGCGCCCCGCAATATGGCTCCGCGCAGGAGGCTGCGGCTAGCGCGTGTAATGCGATGGGGCCGAAGGCGCTGTCCGGCGCGGCGATTGGCGGGTTGGGTGGTGCCGCGGCGGGTGCGGCCATTGGCGGATCGACCGGCAGCGGACGCAATGCCGCGATCGGCGCCGCGGCCGGGTTGGCGGCCGGGATCATCGGCGGCCTAGCCGTCGGCAACCAGCTCGATCAGCGCGATTGTGCGGAGGCGCGGTACGCCCTGGCCCGTATGGGCGCCGGACAGACCGGCGTTGTCGTCGGCTGGCAGAGCGCGTCGGGCAGCCGGGGGCAATTCACGCCAATTTCCGCCGCACGGCAGGGACCAGATGGCCGCCTATGCCGCCAATTCCGGGCCAACACGGTCCTGAATGGGCGTGAGCCGGTGCAGGAAACCGGGACTGTGTGCCGGGATGCGAACGGCGACTGGCAGCGGGTCTGAGCTAGACAAGTCGCTATATTGGTTTGTTTAGCGACGATTACCAACCATTTCACGAAATCACGACGCACAAACGCGTATGCGGATGAGATAGCCGCTTAAATTAAGGGGCTCTTGTCGATCCGAGCTTTCGAAGGCTATTGCCAGACTCGCTCTGCAGCTTTGCCCGAAACCATGGACCGTATTGAAAGCCAGGCACGACCTCTGGCAGGGAGAGAGCATCAAAGCCATCCCAGTCAATTTTTTCATTCAGCTTGCTGTCGAACGTGAAATTGAACATGGGGTGTGCGACTGCTTTGCCGAAAACGTCTGGCTCAAGAAGTTCGGCAACTATCTTCATTGGTTTGCCGTCAAACCTGGCACGTTCGCCGTGGAGGATCGGTACCACGCCCCCATACAACGCAAACGCCAAGGAATAATTGTAAGCAAAACTACGAAACTCGGTTTCCGTCGCTTCACGCCTAAGTCCATTTCCATCTTTAAAATATTCAAAGGAATCTAGAAGCTCTTTTTTCGAGATCGTCACTCGAATTCTCAGAGGCATCTTGGAGTCTTCGTAAATGGAGATGCCATGATATTGGTTCATTATAACTTCGGCAGGAAGGCGCTTACAGGAAATAATTGTCAACAATAGACCGAAGACCCATCGTTGTATAGTAAGACCTACTCGAGGCGATTGTTTTTTAAAAGTCATGTCTATTGCTAGAATCCTTGTGAGTAGTCGAAGAAGGAGCCGGCGCTGGCGTGGGTGCGGCTGCCTCCGTGCCATCGCCGCGGGTCAGGACGGTGCCGGTTTCGGCGACAATCAGGGGCGTGCCGCGGACGTCCAGCGTCAGTTCGAACCGGGCCGTGCCGACCGTTCGCGCATCGTGCGGCGCATTGCGGGCGTCCCAGGCGACCGTGCCAGTGACAACGCACCGCTCGGCTCCGCATTTT
>JAYVTX010000298.1:0-3840 GCA_043788425.1 Rhodospirillales bacterium | reverse complement strand
GGAGATCGAAGCCCGGGGCATTCGTGTCCCGGGCTTTTTGCGTTTTATGACCGGCTTGCGCCAGGCACACAGCCGTCCTTACATCCGTAACGGCGCGATGCCTTTCGCCGGCACCGTTGTGGCACGATATAGGAGTAGGGGCGATAGCGGTCGCACGGCGTTGATAGACGGCAGGATGGCGGAGCAATGAGCGGCACCCGACGAGCGATACCGAATGAGCGACACCAAATGAGCGATACCCGATGAGCGATACCCGATGAGCGATACTGGCAAGCGTAACAATCAAGACGACCGGGATCGGCGCGACCCGGGTAAGGACGGACGAGATGGGGGTCGGGACGGGACGGGACCCAGCGTCGGCGTCGTCGTACGTGCACGGCCGAAGACAAAGAAGCCGGCGATGTACAAGGTCCTCATGCTCAATGACGACTACACGCCCATGGAGTTCGTGGTCCACGTTCTGGAGCGTTTTTTTCAAAAAACGCGGGAGGAAGCGACGCGCATCATGCTGCACGTTCACCGGCGTGGCGTCGGCGTATGCGGTGCCTTCACGTACGAGGTGGCGGAGAGCAAGGTGACCCAGGTGATGGACCTGGCGAGGCAAAACCAACACCCGCTGCAGTGCACGATTGAGAAAGAGTGATCGGTGATTATGATTGTGGTCTGGAAGAGAGCGTCACAGAGTTTACATCTATGATTGCGAACATCGCGCCCGACGGACTTCCCGGTCCGCCCCGCCATGAGATTGCAGCGCGAAGGAGCACGTTCGGCCATGCTATCCCGTAATCTGGAACAGACGCTGCACCGGGCCCTTTCATTGGCCAGTGAGCGTAAACACGAATATGCGACCCTAGAGCATCTGTTGCTCGGCTTAGCCGATGACAGCGACGCGGCAACGGTCCTACGGGCCTGCGGCGTCGATCTGGACAAGCTGCGCGCCGATTTGGCGGAGTTTCTGGACAAGGACCTATCGGGCCTGGCGACAGACCGCCCTGGCGATCCGAAGCCGACGGCCGGGTTTCAGCGCGTGGTACAGCGTGCAGCGATCCACGTGCAGTCATCAGGCCGGGATGAGGTGACGGGCGCCAACGTGCTCGTGGCCTTGTTTAGCGAGCGGGAAAGCCACGCCGTCTATTTCCTGCAGTTGCAGGACATGACGCGGCTCGACGCGGTTAACTTCATCAGCCATGGCATTGCGAAGGCGCCGGGTCGCACAAACCAGCGCCCGCCAACCGCTGCAAAGGAAGAGACGGGTGAAGCCGAGCGGGAGGAAAAGCCCGGTCGCCGTGCACAGGATGCGCTGACGAATTACTGCGTAAACCTGAATAAAAAGGCCGCCGCCGGGAAAATCGACCCGTTGATCGGTCGTGATTCAGAGATTGAACGCACGATCCAGATCCTGTGCCGGCGCACGAAGAACAATCCGCTTTACGTCGGTGATCCCGGCGTTGGTAAGACGGCGATTGCCGAGGGGCTGGCCAAGCGCATCGTTGAGGGAGACGTGCCGGAGGTTTTGGCCAAAAGTACGATTTTCGCGCTCGACATGGGCGCGTTGCTGGCCGGTACGCGCTACCGCGGCGACTTTGAGGAGCGGCTGAAGGCGGTGGTAACCGAACTGGAGGCGCATGCCGGTTCGATTTTGTTCATCGATGAGATCCATACCGTCATTGGCGCGGGTGCCACGAGTGGCGGTGCGATGGATGCGTCGAACCTGCTTAAACCGGCATTGGCAGCAGGTTCGTTACGCTGCGTCGGCAGCACGACCTACAAGGAGTATCGCAATTACTTCGAGAAGGACCGTGCCCTGGTGCGCCGGTTCCAGAAGATCGACGTGAACGAGCCGAGCCAGGAGGACGCGATCAAGATCCTCCGCGGCCTCAAGACCAACTACGAGAACCACCACAAAGTGCGGTACTCGGATGAGGCTATCCGCGGGGCGGTCGAGCTGTCTGCCAAGTACATCAACGACCGGAAGCTGCCGGACAAAGCGATCGATGTGATCGATGAGGTCGGTGCGTCCCGCATGCTGCAGCCAGTCGGCAAGCGGCGGGAGTTGGTGACGCTCAAGGATGTGGAGGAGATCGTGGCCAAGATCGCCCGTATCCCGCCAAAGAGCGTCAGCGCTGACGATAAAGAAACGCTGCGTAACCTGGAGCGTGACCTGAAGGCGATGGTGTTCGGTCAGGACAAGGCGATCGATGCGCTGTCAGCTGCCATCAAGCTCAGCCGTGCAGGCCTGCGGGAGCCGGAGAAGCCGATCGGCAACTACCTGTTCAGTGGTCCGACCGGCGTGGGTAAGACGGAGGTTGCACGCCAGCTGGCCAGCACGCTCGGGATCGAACTGACGCGGTTCGACATGAGCGAGTACATGGAGCGGCACAGCATCAGCCGGTTGATCGGGGCACCGCCGGGCTATGTGGGCTTTGACCAGGGCGGCATGCTGACCGACGCCATCGACCAGCATCCGCATTGCGTGCTGCTGCTCGATGAGATTGAGAAGGCGCACCCGGACCTGTTCAACATCCTGCTGCAGGTGATGGACCACGGGAAGCTGACCGATCACAACGGTAAGGTCGTGGATTTCCGCAACGTCATTCTGATCATGACAACCAATGCCGGTGCGTCGGACATGGCAAAGGAAGCGATCGGTTTCGGCCGTGAGGAGCGGGAGGGCGAGGATACGGAGGCGATCAAGCGTCTGTTCACCCCCGAGTTCCGCAATCGGCTAGACGCCGTCATCACCTTCGCCGGGCTGACGCCTGAGATCGTGGGCCGGGTCGTGGAGAAGTTTGCGATGCAGCTGGAGGCACAGTTGGCCGATCGTCACGTGACGATCGAACTGTCATCTGCTGCCAAGGAGTGGCTGGCCGAGCGTGGGTACGACAAGCTGTACGGTGCCCGCCCACTGGGCCGGGTTATTCAGGAGTACATCAAGAAGCCGCTCGCGGAGGAATTATTGTTTGGCAAGCTGGTCCATGGTGGGTCGGTCAACGTTACGCTGAAGGACGACAAGCTGGCATTCGACTATGTAGCGGCCGAAAAGCCGGTAGCGGCTAATGAGGGTGAAGAGGGCGGTGAGGTCGAGAAGGTGGAAACGGTCCAATGAAGGCTGTCTGGAAGGGCCACACAATCGCCGATAGCACGGACATCGTGACGGTCGAGGGGAATGCGTACTTCCCCTTAACCAGCGTTGACCCGGCCGTGCTGCGCCCTTCCACCCACACCAGCGTGTGCGGGTGGAAGGGTACGGCGCATTATCATTCCATTGAGGTTGGCGGGGCGACAAACGCAAACGCCGCCTGGTTCTATCCAGAGCCGAAGGATGCAGCCGCAAATATCCGCGGCCGGGTCGCGTTTTGGAAGGGCGTGCAGGTTAGCTGAAACTGGTTGTGATTTAGGCCGGCGCTCATCATGCTTGCATTGCGAGGGCCGGAGCCGAAAGCATTACGCAGGGTAGGAGGGACGCCGGATGGACTCAGGGACAATGGTGATCCTAAGCGGTATCAGCACCCACGGTGTCCTACTTGTCCTGGCCGTGCGAGAGTTGATCGTGCTGCGCCGCTATAAGAACCGGCCCGATGATGATCGCGGTCGCGACCCTGATCCGATCGTGCCGCCCCGGTCGGACTCGCCGTCGTTCAAGCCGCTGCCGCCATCGCTGCGGCCGGAGTTCATGGACTTGCGGCCTGACGCGCTGACGCCACGGGTGCTGGAGCCCATTTAACTGGCTCGGTCACTGGTTTGGCTTGGCTTTTGCCCCCGTCTACGCACCCCGGAACGTTGAAATTGCCGCCCGGGCACCAGCCAGGATCAAAGTGGCGTCGTTGGCGATTGTCACCA
>JAYVTX010000297.1:0-8385 GCA_043788425.1 Rhodospirillales bacterium | reverse complement strand
AGCGTGCCGCCAGCAGTCGCCACGCCAGAATCAGCGCAGATCGGCGGAGGCCCCGCCCATGCCGGCGGCCACATCGCGGTCGCCGGTTTCACACCAGCCTGGCGCGCCGATATTGGTGCCAGCGGGGGATATCGCGACAAAATCCTGACCACTCCCGTCGTATCGGGCGGCCGGGTGTTCACGATGGACGCCGACGCGACCGTTGCCGCGTTCGATGTACAGACCGGCTCCCGCGTGTGGCGCACGAGCACGCAGGACGATGAGGACCGCAGCACCAATGTCGGCGGCGGCGTGGCGGTCGATGGGGGCGTTGTCTACGTCACGACGGGGCGCGCTGACGTTCTGGCGCTCGACGCCGGCACGGGTGCCGTACGCTGGCGGAAGTCGCTCGGCAGTCCCGCCCGGTCGGCCCCCACCGTTTCGGGAGGGCGCGTATTCGCGTCGACAATCGACAGCAAGCTGGTGGCACTATCTGCCAAAACCGGCGACCGCGAATGGCAATATCAGGGTAACTCGATCGCGACGACCCTGCTGGGCCAGGGTGCGCCGGCCGTATCGGACGGTATTGTGCTGGCCGGGTTCGGCTCGGGCGAGTTGGTGGCCGTGCGGGAGGAAAGCGGCGGGCTGGTCTGGTCCGACAGCCTGGCATCGTCCCGTGGGCGCAACAGCCTGGTGGATTTGTCCGCCATACGCGGTCTGCCCGTCGTGGATCAGGGCCGGGTTTACGCGGTCGGTGCCGGTGGGCTGCTGCTGGCCATCGATCTGCGTACTGGCCGGCGTTTGTGGGAGCGGGAGGTTGGGGGCACGCAAACGCCGTGGCTTGCGGGCGACTGGCTGTTTGTGCAGACGACCGATCAGGCGCTGGCCGCCATCCGCACGTCCGACGGGCGTCTACGCTGGGCACGCGACCTGCCGCGATATGAGAACGAGGGCAAGAAGCAGGATGTGATCTTTTGGACTGGCCCGGTGCTGGCTGGCGGCAAGCTCATCTTGGCAGGCAGTAACGAGCAGGTAGTCTCCATCTCACCAGCCACAGGCAAGGTGATTGGCGTGGATACCCTACGCGGCCCAGCCACCGTGCCGCCCGTGGCCGCGGCCGGTACGCTATTGATTTTGACCGAGGACGCGACGTTGCAGGCCTACCGGTGACGGAGCTTCCCGTCGTCGTCATCGCTGGTCGGCCAAACGTTGGTAAGAGCACGCTGTTCAATAAGTTGACCGGGCGGCGGGCCGCGATCGTGAACGACACGCCGGGCGTGACCCGTGACCGTAAGGAGGGTGAGGCCCTGCTGCGCGGCAAGCGGGTGCGTATGATCGACACGGCCGGGCTGGAGGAGAGCGCGCCCGACAGCCTGTATGGCCGCATGCGCGCCAGCAGCGAGGCTGCGGTCGCACTCGCCGACCTAGTCGTGTTCGTGGTGGATGCCAAGGCGGGTATCACGCCGGCCGATAGCCATTTCGCCGCCTGGCTCCGCCGCCAGAACCGCCCGGTGCTGCTGGTGGCCAACAAGGCGGAGGGTCGGACGGGCGGCAACGCGGCGCTGGAGGCGTATCAGCTGGGCCTGGGTGAGCCACTGGCGATGTCTGCCGAACACGGCGTTGGTCTGTCGGATTTGATGACCGAGATCGCGGACCGTTTGCCGGATCAGACCGGCATGGACCCGGACGACCTGAACCGCCCGCTGCATCTGGCCATCATCGGCCGCCCGAATGCTGGTAAAAGCACGCTGCTGAACCGCCTGCTGGGCGAGGAACGGATGATCACCGGCCCCGAACCTGGCCTGACCCGGGACGCCGTCGCCGTGCAGCTGCGCGACGCCGTTGGTCCGATCGAGATCGTCGACACGGCCGGGCTGCGTCGCAAGGCGCGGATCGATGAGACGCTGGAAAAAATGAGCGTCAGCGCCAGCATCGAAGCGCTGAAGATGGCCGAAGTCGTCCTGCTATGCGTCGATGCGCTGGAGGGCATGAACGAGCAGGATTTGCAGCTCGGCCGGTTGATCGAGCGGGAGGGCCGGGCCTGCGTGCTGGTCCTGAACAAGTGGGACGCGGTGGCTGACCGGACCGCGACGCGCAAGGCGTTTGGCGATCGGCTAGAGACCAGCATGGCGCAGATGAAGGGCATTCCCGTGCTGACCGTCAGTGCCGCCACGGGCGCCGGCGTGGACAAGATCCTGCCGACCGTGCGTGCCGTGTATGAGACGTGGAACAGCCGGGTCGCGACCGGGGCATTGAACCGGTGGTTCGAGGAAGTGCTGGAGCGCCACCAGCCGCCCCTGGTTGCCGGGCGGCGGCTGAAATTGCGCTATATTACGCAGGCAAAGGCGCGGCCCCCCACCTTCATCGCATTCGGCACCAGGGCGGAACAGATGCCGGAGGACTATCAGCGATATCTCGTCAACAGCCTACGCGAAACGTTTACCCTGCCGGGCGTGCCGATCCGGTTGCAGCTGCGCGGGACCAAGAACCCTTATGCCGACGAGTAGGATACTCGCAATCCGACTCGGCGCGCTTGGTGATTTTGTATTGTCGTTTGGCCCATTTGCGGCGATCCGCGCGGCGCATCCGGGGGCGGAGATCACGTTGCTGACGACCGAGCCCTATCGCGCCCTGGCCGAGAGGTCGCCCTGGTTCGATCGGGTGTTGATCGACGAACGGCCGGCCTGGTGGGTTTTGCCGCGCGTGCTGGCGCTGCGCCGGGCGATACGCGGGTTCGACATGGTGTACGACCTACAGACTTCGGCCCGGTCGAGTTGGTATTATTCCGTGGCCGGCCGTCCGCCCTGGTCCGGCATGGCCCGTGGCGCGTCCCATCCCCACGCGAACCCGGCGCGCGACACGCTGCACACGATCGACCGGCAGACCGAGCAGTTGGCCATGGCGGGCGTGCCGATGGTAACGCCCGACCTGTCATGGTGGCCCGCGCCGATGGTGCCCGGCGATTACGCCGTCCTGGTGCCCGGCGCGGCGGCGCATCGACCGCGCAAGCGTTGGCCGGCGGCCCGGTATGGCGAACTGTCGGTTGCGTTGAAGGGTCAAGGCCTGCGTTCGATCATCGTTGGCACCGGGGCAGATGGCGATGTGGCGGAGACGATTATGACCGCCTGTCCGACGGCGCTGGACCTGACGGGACGGACGACGCTTTTGGAGCTGGGCGGATTAATGCGGGGCGCCCAGATCGCGATCGGCAACGATACCGGGCCCATGCACCTGGCCGCAGCCTTGGGCGTGCGCTGCGTCGTGCTGTTCTCCGCCGATAGTGACCCGGCACTGACGGCGCCCCGTGGCGTTGTGCAGGTGGTCGCCGTGCCGGACCTGGCAGAGCTGCCGGTGGACAGGGTCGTGGCCGCGCTGGCATAGCAGGCCGCCCATTGCGTAAGGACTACTATGCCCGCCATCACGCTACCCGACGGATCGAGCCGTAATTTCGACGGACCGGTCACGGGCACCACCGTCGCGGCGGCGATCGGGCCTGGCCTGGCGCGGGCGGCGTTGGCCATGCGCGTCGATGGCCAGTTGCAGGATCTGTCCCGCACCATCGAGCATGACGCGGCGCTGGTGTTCGTCACCCGGCGTGACCCGGACGCGCTGGAGCTGATCCGGCACGACGCCGCGCATGTTTTAGCCGAAGCGGTGCAGGCGCTGTACCCCGGCACCCAAGTCACGATCGGGCCATCGATCGAGCACGGCTTCTACTATGATTTTGCGCGTAACGAGCCGTTCACACCCGACGACTTTCCGCGCATTGAAGCCAAGATGCGCGAGATCATCGCCGCCAATGCATCGTTCGTGCGCCATGTGCGGGACCGGGATGATGCGATCACGTTCTTCACGGCCAAGGGCGAGGCGTACAAGGCCGAACTGATCCGCGATCTGCCCACCGACCAGATCATCACGCTGTACAGCCAGGGCGAGTGGATCGACCTCTGCCGCGGCCCGCACATGCGCGGCACGGGCGACGTTGGTACCGCGTTCAAGCTGATGAAGGTCGCCGGGGCGTATTGGCGGGGTGACCACCGCAACGCGATGCTCAGCCGGATTTATGGCACTGCCTGGCGCGATCAGAAGGAGCTGGACGCCCATTTGCTGCAGCTGGACGAGGCCGAGCGCCGCGACCATCGCCGGATCGGCAAGGACATGGACCTATTTCACATCCAGGAAGAAGCGACGGGCAGCATATTTTGGCACCCAAAGGGTTGGCACCTGTACCGCACGACCGAAGCCTACATGCGCCGGCGTTTGGACGCGGCCGGGTATCAGGAAGTAAGGACGCCGCAACTGGTCGACCGCAAGCTATGGGAAGCGAGTGGGCATTGGGAAAACTATAAGCAGAACATGTTCATCGCCCGGGTGGAGGACGAGGACACGACGCTGGCGCTGAAGCCCATGAATTGCCCATGTCACGTCATGATTTTCCGCCACGGCCTACGCAGCTATCGCGAGCTACCGCTCCGAATGGCGGAGTTCGGGTCCTGCCATCGGTACGAACCTTCGGGCGCGCTACACGGCATCATGCGCGTGCGGGCGTTCACCCAGGATGACGCGCATATTTTTTGTACCGAGTCGCAGATTGCCGATGAGACGGTGCGGTTCGTAGCGCTGCTGAGCCAGGTGTATCGCGACTTCGGCTTCGACTCGTTCCGGGTGAAATTCAGCGATCGGCCGGACACCCGCGCCGGCACGGACGAGACCTGGGACCGGGCAGAGGGCGCGTTGCGGGACGCCTGCGCCACGGCCGGTGTCGAGTACGAACTCAGCCCCGGTGAGGGTGCGTTCTACGGCCCGAAGCTGGAATTCGTGCTGCGCGACGCGATCGGGCGCGACTGGCAGTGCGGCACGTTGCAGGTCGACTTTGTGCTGCCGGAACGGCTGGACGCGGAGTACGTGGGTGAGGACGGCGCCCGTGCCCGGCCCGTCATGCTCCACCGGGCGGTGCTGGGCAGTTTCGAGCGGTTCCTGGGTATTCTGATCGAGCAGTATGCCGGGCGCTTCCCGTTATGGCTGGCACCGGTGCAGGTGGTGGTGGCGTCGATCGTATCGGATGCGGGTCCGTATGCGGAGGAGGTCGCCGGGCAGCTTCGGGCGGCTGGCCTGCAGGTCCGGGCGGATGTGCGGAACGAAAAGATCAACGCGAAGGTGCGCGAACACTCGCTGGCGCACGTGCCGCTGCTGCTGGTGGTCGGCCGGCGCGAGGCAGAGCAGCGGACGGTTGCATTGCGCCGGCTGGGCGGTGGTGCGCAGGAAGTTCTACCGATCGACGAGGCGGTCGCGCGGACCGTAGCGGAGGCGATGGCTCCGGATTTGCGCCAGCACGGCTAACAATCCCAAGTTCGATACTGTGCCGCACGGTGGCCTGGTGGCAGATGCGGCCCTGCGCCAAACAGCTTTTGGCGATACGTACCCGGCGCGTACGCAGACTTGAACAGCCCGCGCTCCTGCAGCACCGGCACGACCAGGTCGACAAATGTTTCCAGGCACTCCGGCATTACGGTCCGGGATAGGTTGAAACCGTCCACCCCGGCCTCCGTCATCCAGGCTTGCAGGGCATCGGCTACCTGCGCCGGGTCGCCGACGATGGGGGGTTGGCGGCTGCCGAGTACCGATTGGCGCAACAACTCCCGCTTGGTCCAGGACGGCCCGGCGACGCTGGCCATGGCCGCGACGTTGGACTGGATTGCGTTGGTCGGGGCGGCTGACATGGGCTCGTCCATGGCGTAGCGGGAGAAGTCGATGCCGAGTGACGCGGAGGCATGGGCCAGCGTGCCCTCGGCATCGGCATACTGGGCATAGTCGGCGAGCATGTCCTGGGCCTCCCGCTCCGTACGGCCCACGACGACCGTCGCACCTACCAGGACGCGGATGGGCCGCGGAGCTGCCCGGGCGCGCAGGTCGGCTACCAGCTTGGCCACGATCGACGGACGGCTGCCGTTGACGAACACGCACTCCGCATGGCGGCCGGCGAAAATCCGGCCGCGCTCACTGGCGCCCGCCTGGTACAGAACCGGTGTGCGTTGCGGCGAGGGCTCGCACAAATGCATGGCGCTAATCCGGTACTGGGGGCCGTCATGCTCGATCCGCCGTACCCGTGTCGGGTCGGTGTAGATGCCGCGTGCCCGGTCTCGCAGGACGGCGTCGTTGGCCCAACTGCCTTCCCATAGGGCGTAGACGGCGTCCATGTATTCGTCGCCGAGGTCGTAGCGGTCGTCATGCGCCATCTGTCCGGCATAGCCCATCGCGCGGGCTGCGCTGTCGAGGTAGCCGGTCACCACGTTCCACCCGATGCGACCGCCCGTCAGATGGTCCAGCGTGCTCATGCGGCGCGCAAACAGATAGGGCGGCTCATAGGAAAGGTTGCAGGTGACGCCGAATCCCAGATGCTCCGTGACAGCAGCCATGGCGGGCACCAGCATCAGCGGGTCTAGCAGCGGGACCTGCACGCCCCCACGCAGCGCTGCATCGGGGCTGCCGCCGTAGGTGTCATAAACGCCGAGAACGTCGGCCAAAAACAGACCATCGAACAGCCCACGTTCCAGCAGCCGGGCCAGGCCGGTCCAATGGTCAAGCCGGGTGTAGTCTGCGCTGCGATCCCGCGGATGCTTCCACATTCCCTGCTGAATATGCCCCGGGCAGGCCATGTCGAAGGCGTGGAGGAGCATGGGGCGCAGGGTGCCGGGACGGTCGTGCGGGGGCCCCGCCGGCAGTGGACCGGCCGCGGGACCCGTCACGGGTTGGTGCAGAATGGGTTAGTGGCCGCCGTGCAACCAGTGGCGGTACGCAGTGCGGCCGCCGGATCGGGAACGATGCCATCCCAGGCGCCGGCGACGAACCCGTCCGGACGAACGAGTACGAGAGTGGCCCCATACCGCTCCCGTCCGCCGTCTTGCTGATCGGTGATCAGCGTGAGGGGAATATGGAGCCGCTCTGCCGCACGGAGAAAAGCTGCCACGTCGGGCGTTTCGCCGAATGCGAGTAGCGACAGGCCCTGTCCGACCGGATCGACCGTCCTGCCCTGGGCCATGCCCTGGGTCATGCACGGCAGCGGTGCCATGTGATGCCCGGCCCGCGCCGTAAATGTATGGCGGCCCATCGCACTGCACACGCCGCCGGCCGGGCCATCGACGATAGAAGAACCCTCGTAATTCGGCTCGAACGCGCCGATTTCGGCCTTCGCACCCGAACCGCGGGCGTGCCACTCTGCCTCGAACGCCGCCAGGTCCCGGTCCGGATGGTAGGCGCGCAGGAACGTACGGTCGTTGTTGATCGACTTTTCAATAAAGTCCCTCGCCGTTGACGCAAATACCGGCTGACGTTCCGCGCTGTAGCTGTCGAGCAGCGCCGGGCCGCCCCATCCGGCCAGAACGGCCGCCAGCTTCCAGCCGAGGTTTCGGGCGTCCTCAAACCCCGTGTTGATGCCGTAGCCGCCATAGGGCGGATGGCTGTGGGCCGCATCGCCCGCGATGAACACGCGCCCGGACCGGTACGTGTCGGCTACCGCAAAACGTAGATCCCAAAATCCAATGTGCTGGAACTCGAGCGCAAACGCGGCTCCGACGGCGCGATGCAACAGCGCCTCGAAATCGTAGTTGTCGCGGGTCGTCCCAGCCGGCACGGGGGCGTGGAAGAACCAGGTACTACCCAGGTCGACCCGGCCGAAGAACTGCCAGTAGCCGTCCAACTCGGGCGTCAGCACGTTATAGAACGATTTGCCGGGATACCGCTCCAGAAGGGTGTGTAGTTCGGTGGATGTGAACACAAGCAATACCATAACCCGGTCATGGTCGGACCGGGTTTGGGTAATGTTGGCCTGTTCGCGCACAACGGAGCGCGCGCCATCACAGCCCACAGCGTACTGGGTGCGGATGGTGCGGTGGGCATCGCCGTCGCGAGTGGCGATGCCGATGGTTACGCCATCCGCGTCCTGGGCAACGGTCTCGCCCTGCCAACCATACAGCGCCTCAATCTGCGGGAGGGCCACGACCCGGTCGCGCAGCACAGCCTCGGTCGCATATTGCGGCAGGCGTTCGTTATCGGTCGCGTAATAGGGCCTGACCAGCTCGCGCTGCAGCCAGTCGTAGTGATAGGGGCCGAGCAGCGTGCCGTACGCCGTCATGCCGCCGATGCCGTACTCGGGCGGGATAGGCCGGGCGGCGCGGATCTGCGGCTCCACCCCCCAGGCGATCATATGCTCCATGGTGCGCTGGGTCAGGTTCTGGCCGCGCGGGATGGGCGCTGGCTGCACGTAGCGCTCAATCAGGACGGACGCGACGCCCCGCTGCGCCAGTTCGATCGCCAGGCCGTGGCCAACCGGACCGCCACCGATGATCGCGACAGGGGCGTCCGTCATGCCGGGCGCGCGGCGATGCGGGCGAGCGCCCAGGCGGCGGC
>JAYVTX010000296.1:0-3179 GCA_043788425.1 Rhodospirillales bacterium | reverse complement strand
GCGCCAGCGGCCCGGGTGCCCGGACAGGTGGAACGACGGTCGCCGCGACAGGTGACTGGGCTGCTGACTGAACTGCTGACTGGGCTGCTGATTGGGCTTGCGCGTGGGGAATGCGGGGCGGCGGCGACAGGTCACCGATCAAAGCGTCGAAGTCGATATCGTTCGGATGGACGGGCGGCAGTACCTGCGGAATTGGCATCGCATGGCGGGGCGCGTCGGCGTGGTCGGGTGGGGTCGATCCGGACCAGCCCGGCGCGGGGCTACCGAACAGGCTGTCATCGGCAAGGCTGTGATTATTTTGGGGCCGGCCATGGCCCTCATTATGCCGCTCGAACGGATCGTCGGTGCGGTGGGAGGGGGCGGCGTGGCGAACAGGGTGGTTGAACGCCGGGTCGGGGGTGCGGCCGATGGGCATGCTGAGCGGATCGTCGAGCGGATCGATATCGAGCGGATCGTCACCCTGTGTCGTGTGGTGGCCAGGTGGCGGGAAGTGGCCGGCTGCGGCCTCGTCCACGGTGAAGCGGTGGTCGCCGATGCGGAACTGGTCGCCGTCGGTGAGGACGATCCGGCTGTCACGCGTCGTCGGCTGACTGGCCCCGTTGACGTGAACCCCATTGGTGCTGAGGTCGGTCAAAACCCATCGCCCGTCCTCGATGCTGAGCACGCAATGCGTCTTGGACAGGTGGCGATCGGGGTCTGGCAGCACCCAGTCGTTGCGCTCGCCACGCCCAATCGATAGCGTCCCGGTGGTCAGCGTACGGGCGTCGCGGCTGCCAGCCAGGCTGAGCCTTACCGCCACGATTAAGCCTCCCGTCGATTGCGCAGGCGGGGCTGGCACAGGCGGGGCTGGCACAGGCGGGGTTGGCACAGGGGGGGTGCGATGGCCGAGATCGTTTTAGCAGAGTTCTCAGGCCGGGCGTGGCTGGTTTTGGGAGAACAGCACATCGATCACCTCCTTGCCAACACCTTGCCTGACAACGTTAGCATCAAGATCGTTACGTGCGAGTCCAAATCTGCCGTGGATGCTTTGTTCCTCGCAGAGGGAGGCGATGACCCTACCATGATGTGGCTGATCCACCCGGCGATCGTGAACCGGGAGCGCGGGCAGGGCGGCGATCTGGACGTGTGCTTTCCACCCTGGTCGGCGCAGCTTGATGACGCCGCATCGGGCATTTTGCAGGCGGCGGCGGCGTGCGCGGCCCGGTATGAGCAGGCGCCCGTGAAGCTGGTGCAGCAGCTGCCGGCCGATGGCATGGCGATGCTCGCGGACCTGGCGAATTTGCGAACCGGTCTGATCGAGGCGCGGCTGTCGACACTCGGCGTGGCGCCGGGCCGGATCGTGCGTCTGACCGAAACCACCGGGGACGAAGCGCGCGCGAACGTCATCAAGGTTCTGATCCAGCCGGACGCCGCCGCTATTTAAGCGAGGCGAGAAGCGCGTCGAGATCGGCGTCGGTTTCATCGGGGGGCACAGGCGGCGGCTCTGCGCCAAGGCTGGCGAGCAACGCGTCCAAATCGTCATCGGTCGGGGGTTGGGCTGCAGCAGGCTGGCGTTCAGCAGACTGGGGCGACTGGGGCTGCAGGACCGGGGGCTGCAGGACCGGCGGCTGCGGAACAGGGGGGGTGGCCGGTTGTGTCGCGACGGGTGTCGCGGGCAGGACGACAGAGGAGGGGGCGGGAGCTTTTACTTCCACCGGGGACCAGCGTCCGGCCAGTGGCGGCCCAGCGACAGATGCGAACCCGGCGACCCGAACCTCCGGCCGGCCACGCGGGCCCACGACCGGGATTATCCCCGCGGCAGCGACCAGCGCAGCCTGCCGCTCCGTCAGCAGGCGCTCGGTGCAGGGTAGCGCCACCTGATCGCCGTCAGCATCCTGGACCACATAGATCGGCAGTTCTCCCACCACGCTGACTGTTCCCAACGTCATCGAGCGTCCGCCCTGAAGCCAGCTTGCGGCGACGCATTGGGCGACGAGCAACGCCGGGTTCCCCCAAAGCATGCCAGAGAGGCCAGCGTGACGCGTAAATTCCTCGAACGCGAACGCATCGATGGGGTCGGTGCGCGTCCCATACGGCATTCGTAGCAAGAAGCGGGGCGTCGCAAGCCCGAGATACACGGAGGCGGGCAGTGAGCGGAGCGCCGACCAGGCCGAGCGAATAATCGGGTTCCAGTCGTGTTCGGGCACAAGCAGCCCGTCAGTGGCCATGGCCGCCACGACCGGCGCCCCGGCCGCGGCGGCAAGCTGGGCGATGCGTCCCAGCAGGTCAGCATGGGGGGGCGACAGCGCGAACCCATACAGGCCTGCAACCATCGATAGCGGCCCGGCACCCGCGTCCGCAGCCGGCTGTTCCAGCAGCAGGGAATACAGCGCGCTGTCCTCGATCGCGTTCGTCGCGGCTAGGTCGGCTGCGAGTTCCTCTGCCGAAATATCGTAGAGCACAATCTGCAGCCGCCCCCCGGTCTCGAGCCGGCGGACGAGCATGTCGACCCCGCGCCACAAGGCTTCGGCGGCCTGGAACTCCGGGTGATGCAGTACACGGCGCATGGCGTCGGATAAGGCCGCATCCACCCGGGCCAGCAGCGCGTCCTGCCGGCTGTCGGTGGCGGGCACAATGTAGGGGCCGATCAGGCGGCGGATCAAAGCGTCCGAATCGGCCTCGACCGTTGCGGTGCGACCGGTAAGGCGGGCGAAATCCCCAAGTTTGCGATCGACGGCAACGGCCCCGCCGCGTGCGCGCCGCGTATCGGGCGGGGGAAGGGGCTCGGCACCAGCCCAGGACATCACCTCCTTCATCGCGCGGTCGAAACCGGTGCGGCTCTGAACCTTGCGTCGCAGGTCAAGCAGGTCCTGCAAGAACGGCAGGGCCTTGGCAATCTGGTCTGGATGGAAGTCGTCCATGCTGGCAATCGGCACCGCGACGGTACCCTCATCGCCGAGTGGGATAATAATGCGGGGGGCAAGCCGGGCGATCACGTCGTCGAGCGTATCGGCGTCGACGCGCAACGGCTTATGGGCCATGAGTTTGGCGCCGGTTTCGATCACGCCCTTGCTGGCCCGGCCCGAAAAATCGCCCAGAACGGCGAGCCGAAACGCCGGGCCGGGGCTGGGGCGTGGCCGGGCTGCGATCGTGCCGAAGTTCACGTCATAGCCAAGAGTCATCGCAACACCGTTCCGTTT
>JAYVTX010000295.1:0-5180 GCA_043788425.1 Rhodospirillales bacterium | reverse complement strand
TCGTTCGAAAGGTCGTGCTCTAGAAATCTATATTCTAGAGCAGCTTACTTCGTTCATTCAGAGCCGTGGCGGCTCTGAATGAACGAAAGCTGCTCTAGCTATCCATCAACTGGTCTAGCGTGATCGGGAACCGCCGCACCCGTTTTCCCGTCGCGTGCCAGATGGCGTTCGCAATGGCGCCCGCCGTGCCCGTGATGCCGATCTCCCCCACGCCTTTGATACCCAGCGCGTTCACGTGCAAATCCCGCTCCGGCACGATGATCGCCTCGATGCTCGGCACGTCTGCATTTACCGGGATGTGATACTCGCCCAGATTGGCGTTCATCACACGCCCGCTGCGCCGGTCCACAACCGCGTGTTCGTGCAGGGCAAAGCTTAGGCCCCAAATCATGCCGCCGTAATATTGGCTTTGTACCAAACGCGGGTTCACGACCGTGCCGGCGGCAAACGCGCCCACCAGCCGGGTTACTCGCACTTGGCCGAAATCCGGATCGACTTGGACCTCGGCGAACACGGCGCCGTGGGCGTGCATCGCATAGTGCTCCGTGATCGCCGGATCGCGCGCACCGGACCCCCCGGCGTCAATTTCGGCCAGGCCCGCGCGATCCAGGATGTCGGCATAGGCCTCGCTCCGGGTTTCGTCGTCGCGGCGGTATAAGCGTCCGTTACGCGCGATCAGCCCGGCATTGCCCGCCCCGAATAATAGTGAGCGCTCATCGCCCGTAGCGAGGTCTGCCAGCTTGCCGATCACCGCTGCCCCGGCCGAATGCAGCGCCGCACCAACCGTCGCGGTATGGGCCGCGCCGCCAGCAATTCCGGCATCCGGCAGGTCCGACGTGCCCGACTTGAACTCGATCCGCTCGATCGGTAGGCCCAACTGGTCAGCCGATATTTGTGCAAACGCAGTCCACGCGCCTTGCCCCATATCTTGCGCGCCGGTTTCCATCACGCCCGAGCCATCGGCCCGCAGCACGGCCCGCGCCTTGGCCTGAAACATGCCGGCCGGGTAGATGGCCGTGCCCATGCCCCAGCCGACCAGCATACCGTTCGCATCCCGGGTCGCCCGCGGTGCCGCCGGCCGGGCCGCCCATCCAAACGCCGCCGATCCTTGGGCATAGCATTCGCGCAATGCCTTCGAGCTAAAGGGCTTGCCGCTGATCGGCTCAAACTCGGCATAGTTCACCAGCCGGAACGACAGCGGGTCCATGCCGCAGGCTAGCGCCATCTCATCGATCGCACTTTCCAGGGCGGCACTACCGGGCGCTTCGCCTGGTGCGCGCATGAACAACGGCGTGCCCGTATCCATTCGCACGGCTTCATGTGTCGTCGATAATGCCGGGGTGGCATAGATGGCGTGCGACACGTTGCTCGCTGCCTCGTAAAAATCGTCGAACGTGCTGCTTGCAGTCTTGGTATGGTGCCGCACCGCCGTCATTTGCCCCGCGGCGTCGGTGCCGATCGCAAAACTCTGCTCCGTCGGCGCGCGATGCCCGACGGGGCCGAACATCTGCTCGCGCCGCAGCACCAGCTTCACGGGCCGACCGACAAGCCGCGCGGCCATCACCCCAAGGATCTGCGGGCCGGACGCCAGCGCCTTTGACCCAAAGCCACCACCCAAAAACGGACTACGGATGTGGACGTCCTCGGCCGGAATACCGAACAGGCCGGCGATCCGTCCCTTGGCCATCGTCATCGCCTGGCTCGGCGTGTCGACCTGCAACCGGTCGCCGTCCCATGCGGCCACGATCGCGTGCGGTTCCATCGCGTTGTGGTATTGCGCTGGCGTTTCGTAAACGGCGTCCATCCGTAGAACCGCCTTCGCCAGGCCAGCCTCGACATCGCCACGTGTCTCGGACGGGGGCTCCCCGGCACCCACCGCCTTGGGCTCGAACGTTTTGGCACCCGCCATCCCCGTCTGCGCGGCCTCGGCAGCATAGGTCGGTGCCAGCAGTGCCGCACCTTCAGTCGCCGCCTCCAGCGTGTTGGCGATCACGACGGCGATCGGTTGCCCGGCGTACCGCACCTGGTCGTTCTGCAGCAGGTCCAGCTTGAACATGAACGGGTTCAGCTTTGCATCCGGGTCCAACGCCAGCTTCGGCTTGTGGGCGGGCGTCATCACGTCGATCACGCCGGGATGGGCGCGGGCCGCCGCCTCGTCCAGCGCCGTCACGCGTCCCCGAGCGATCGTGCTGACCGCCAGCGCCGCGTACACCATGCCAGCCGGGTGGTTGTCGGCGGCAAACGTGGCGGCACCCGTCGCTTTCAGTACACCGTCCCGCCGGGTCAGGGGCTGGCCGATGCTGGATCCCATCCGCAGGTTGGCGCTGTCGTGAAGTACGTCAGACATTGCATCAGACATGGGCCATCACTCCAAACGGGGATGCAGGTAGGGCAGGCATGCGCGCGGGCGTACCGGCCGCGGCCAGCGTCAGCGCGCGGACGATGACACGCCGGGCCAGAGCGATCTTGAAGGCGTTATCCGGGCCGGACGGACGTGCGCCGGCCATCGCCGCATCCGCCGCACGCTGGAATACGGTGGCGTCTGGCGTGGCCCCGGCCAATACCGCCTCCGCCGCTGCCGCGCGCCAGGGTTTCAGTGCCACGCCACCCAGCGCCACCCGGGCGTCTGCAATAACACCCCCCTCCAGCCGCAACGCCGCCGCGGCAGACACGACGGCGAACGCGTAGGACGTCCGCTCCCGCACTTTTAGATAACGGGCATGACCCGCAAACCCGGCGGCATCGGCCGGCAGGCGCACGGCGGTAATCAACTCGCCCGGCGCCAGCGATGTCTCAATCTGCGGCGTTGTGCCCGGCAGGCAGTAAAATGCGTCCAGCAAAACCTCTCGGTTGCCACCAGCGCCCGCGATCTCAACCACCGCACCCAGCGCCACCAGTGGCACGCACAGGTCAGACGGGTGGGTCGCGATGCAATGCTCGCTCCACCCCAGGATGGCGTGAAGCCGGTTTTCGCCATGCAGCGCGTCGCAGCCGGTTCCGGGGCTGCGTTTGTTGCAGGCGCTGGCCGTGTCGGTGAAATAGCCGCACCGGGTGCGCTGTAAAACGTTGCCGCCCATCGTCGCCGCATTCCGCAACTGGGCCGATGCGCCGGATAACAGCGCCTCCGCGACCGCCGGAAAGCGCCGGGCGAAGTCCAGGTCATAGGCCAGATCGGCATTGCGAACCGTGGCACCGACGCGCACGGAGCCATCGGCCAACGTCTCGATCCGGTTCAGGCCCGGTAGGCGGCTGATATCCACCAGCGTGCCGGGGCGCATCACGCCGCCCTTCATAAGGTCCAGCAGGTTGGTGCCGGCCGCCAGGTACGCGGCGCCCGGTGCCGACCCTGCATCGACGGCGGCAGCGACCGTTGCCGGGCGGACATATTCAAACCGGTTCATGCGGCAACACTCGACATGGCTTTTTGCGCGTCCAGCACCGCCTCGGTAATGCCGATATACGCGCCGCACCGGCACAGATTGCCACTCATGCCCTCCCGCACCCGCTCCGGATCGCTGCCGGCATGGCCCTCGGTAATCAGGCCGATTGCGCTCATAATCTGACCCGGCGTGCAAAAGCCGCATTGCAGCGCGTCATGGGCGATGAAGGCCGCCTGCACCGGATGAAGATGGCCGGCCTCCGCCACCCCCTCGATCGTCAGCACGCTCGACCCGCCATAGCTCAGCGCCAGCGCAAGGCAGCTATTCACCCGGCGGCCATCCACCAGCACCGTACACGCGCCACACTGGCCCCGGTCGCAGCCCTTTTTTGCACCCGTCAGATCCAGCCGCTCCCGGAGCAGATCCAGCAGCGTTACCCGTGGGTCGTCCAGCGCCACGACCCGCTCTGTCCCATTGACCGTAAGGGTGATTGACAAGCTCATACGTCGCTCCGATCAAGGTTGCTACCGGGCACATGCGGAGGCACCCTCCGTTTTGCAAGAGGACCAGCACGCCGATTATGACGCGCGACGAGGATCAGAGTTCAGAGCGCCCGCCCCGCGCCGACAGCGTCCGCAACCGCGCCCGGCTGTTGGAGGCCGCCCGCAGCGTGTTCAACCAGGGCGGACCCGGCGCCAGCCTGGAACGCGTCGCGCAACAAGCCGGCGTTGGCACGGGCACGCTGTACCGCCACTTCCCGACGCGGGAGGCAATGTTCGACGCAGTTTATCGGCACGAAGTCGATCAGCTAATCGTCACCGCCGCCGAACTCGGGTCCACGTTGCCGCCTGTGGACGCACTGCGGGAGTGGCTGCACGCGATTGTGGCGTTCGTGGCCACGAAGAAAGGCATGTCGGCGGCGCTAGCGGTCGTGATCCATAATGCGGCCGACCTGAACGCCTATTCCCTCAGCCGGCTGACCGCCGCGGGTGCGCCGCTGCTGCAACGGGCGGTGGCAGCGGGCGCGATCCGGGGTGACGTGTCGGCGGACGACCTTCTGCGGACGACGATCGGCCTGTGCTACACCCATGACAAGCCCGGCTGGCAGGGCAATGTCTGCCGCCTGGCCGACGTGTTCATGGACGGCCTGCGCGTAAGGGGATCGGGAATTGAGTGACGGTTGCCGCGTGCCAGGAACCGGCTGATGGGCGCCTACATCCTGCGCCGCCTGCTGCTGCTGATCCCGACGCTGATCGGCATCATCGCCATCAACTTCGCCGTCGTGCAGTTCGCACCCGGCGGCCCGGTGGAACAAGCATTGGCGGAGGCCCGGGGACGCGGCCCGCTGGCGACAGCGCGGATCACCGGGTCGGCTGGCGATTTCGGCAGCAGCACCAGCCAATACCAGGGCGCACGCGGCCTGGACCCCAAACTAGTCGCCGATTTGGCCCGCCAGTTCGGCTTCGACAAACCGGCGCCCGAGCGGTTCTGGCTCATGCTGCGCGATTACGCGACGTTCGATTTCGGCCGCAGCTTTTTCCGTGACGCAACGGTACTGCATCTCATCCGCGAAAAGATGCCGGTCAGCATTTCACTGGGGTTATGGAGCACGCTGATCATCTATCTGGTCAGTATCCCGCTGGGGATCATGAAGGCTGTGCGGGCCGGGACGCGGTTCGATGTGGCGACCAGCGCCGTCGTGCTGGTAGGGCATGCGCTGCCGGCGTTCTTGTTCGCAATCCTACTCGTCGTGCTGTTTGCCGGCGGCGGCTTTGTCCAATGGTTCCCGTTGCGGGGCCT
>JAYVTX010000294.1:0-5617 GCA_043788425.1 Rhodospirillales bacterium | reverse complement strand
AGGTACGCCTTCGACCGGCACAGCCGATACAGCCGGGCGGCACTGAATTGCAGCGCGCCAAAAATGTCCGGGTCGGGATGAAAGCGGATCGAGGTGCCACGCCGGTTCTGGACCGCCCCGGCATTGGTCAGCTTTCCTGTCGGCACGCCGCGCGCATAGGATTGCCGCCACAGCACGCGGTCGCGCGCCACCTCGACCTCCAGCCCGTCCGACAAGGCATTGACGACCGAACTACCGACGCCGTGCAATCCGCCCGAGGTCGCATAGGCCTTGCCGCCAAACTTTCCGCCCGAGTGCAGGGTCGTGAGGATCACTTCCAGCGCACTCAGATGTTTGAACTTGGGGTGTGGATCAACCGGAATACCCCGGCCATTATCGCGGACGATCAGCCAATTGCCGGGCTCGAAAACCATGTCGATCCAGCTTGCGTGCCCGGCCACAGCCTCGTCCATTGCGTTATCGAGCATCTCCGCCGCGAGATGATGGAGCGCGTTCTCATCAGTGCCGCCGATATACATGCCGGGGCGACGCCGGACGGGCTCCAGGCCCTCCAGCACCTCAATATCCTGGGCGGTATAGCTGCTGGACCCGGTCTGTTCCGGTAACCCCGTTAATAAATCGTTCATGGTGTGTTCTTGGCCATGCCCAACGCTAGCCAATCACGCTGGCGACGGCAAGACGGGGTGGAGCATGTGGCCCCACCCCAACCGTATCAGGCCTGCTTGAAGGTGCTCGGTTCCTGCACGTGGGCTTCCAGGAACCATAATTGCTTGTCGATTCCGCGCGATACCTCCGTCAGCAGGTCGCACGTACCGGCGTCCCCGGCGTCATCCGTTGTGTCGACCCCTTCGCGAATTGCGTTGGCCACCGCCGAATAGCGCTCGATCAGCGCGTGCACGTGGTCGGACACGGCATAAATGTTGGTCGGATAGGGCTTGAGGCTCGTCTCCCGCCCTACTTCCTGCACGGTACCACGGGCGGTGCCGCCCAGCTGCGTGATGCGCTCGGCCATCATGTCGTTCCACTCGTCCAGCTCGTCACGAAAGCCATCGAGCATTAGGTGAACGCCGATGAATTGCGGCCCCTTCAGATTCCAGTGTGCCTGCTTGGTGACCAGCGCCAGGTCGATGCCGTCGGCCATGCGGGCTTGCAGGACCTGCATGCTTACGGCCTTAGCGTTATTCTTTGTGTCGTTGGTTGTCGGGTGAAGGTGGGCGTTCTTGGTCTGGTCCGGCAGTTCGCTGGGCGAGGTTGGGTTGCTTTTCATGGATGATCTCCGGCTGTTGTGCGCGCCTCCAACGCGGGCGGGGGCGGGGCGTTTCCAGCCCATTTTGGGTCGGGATGGTCGGGGTTGACCGCGATGTACCGGCGTAGTGCGCGCTGGTCCCTATCGTAATAGGGGGCAACCGCGGCCAGGATACGTTTATCGTGGTCCGATAGCCGGTCCTCCTCCCGCAAATGATCCGTCCAGCTTTGCACAGCCCATAGTTCAATCCAGGATTCGGGGTGGGCCACGTCCTCGTATAGTCGCCACATCAACACGCCGGACCGTCCGCGGACATGCTGAACGTCGGCCATAGCAACCAGGAACGTTGCGCGCTGATCGGGGCGCACATGATAGCGTACAGATTCGAGAATACGGCCGCGGGTGGTCAGTAATTGGTCCGCAAGTTCGGGCGCCGGCGCCTCCGGCACGGGGCTGGTTGTCGTAACCGGCGCGGCGGGGCCAGATTGATCGATCCCGTAGCCACGTACCGCAAAGGCGACGATCGCCCCGAATGCAGCGGCAGCACCCATGGCGACCGGCAGCCCGGCGACGCTGCCGAGGTAGCCCCATAGGAGCGACCCCACAGCCAATGCGCCATTGAATGCCAGTTGGTATATCGCTAACGCCCGGGCCCGTACCCAGGGTGGGGCGACTAATTGCGCCGCCGCCTGCGCCGTGCTGGCCGCCGCCACCCAGCCTAAGCCAAACAGCACCATGCCGGCCGCGGCCAGCGACCAATGCGTACTGGCCGCCACCAGCGCCATGCCGGCGCAGCTGCACAGGCTGGCCCCGAACACAGTGGTGCCCCGCCCGGCCCTGCCGCGAAGCAGTGGTAGCAACATGCCACTGGTTACGCCGCCCACCCCCATCAGCCCCAGCAATAGGCCGAAGCTGCCAGCCCCCAGCCCCAGCTGTTCGCGCACAACCAATGGCAGCAACGCCCACGGCGCCGATGCGGGAAGGAAGAACGCCACCGCACGCAGCATCGCCGCCCGCATCGCCGGCGTGTGCTGCGTAAACCGCATCCCCGCGCGCATGGCCGCGACTAGGTTCTCCCGCGGCAACACATGGCGGGCTGGCGGGCGTCTCCAGGCAAGTAAAACAGCGATACTGACGGTAAATGTAAGCGTGAAGGCGAGGAACGCGGCCTCCGCCCCGCCAACCAGCAGTAAGAAGCCGCCTAGCGCCGGGCCGAGGGCGCGGGCCAAGTTGAAGCCAATCCCGTTCAGCGCGATGGCACCCACGAGGTCAGGCCGGGGCACGACCTCTGGCACCGTTGCACCCCAGGCGGGCTGATACATGGCGGTACCCATGCCGATCGCGAATGTCAGCGCGATCAACCCGGCCGAGTCGATCATGTGCCAGTACGTCAGCACCGTCAGCACTGCGGCCGCCAGCAAGGTCCAGATTTGGGCGGCAATCAGAAACCGGCGCCGGTCAAAAATGTCCGCGAGCGCCCCGGCCGGCAATGCAAACAGGAACGTCGGCACGATCGTGGCCGCCTGCACCAAGCTTACGCTGAACGCGGCCGGCGATAGCGACGTCATCAACCAGCCGGCACCGGTATTTTGCGTCCAAATCCCCAGTGCTGTCACGACGTTTCCCACCCACAGCATCCGAAACACGCGGTGGCGGAGTGGCGTCAGGGCAGGGGGCAGCCGCATCATTTCGGCAACGTTGTTGTAAACCGGATCTGTACTTCTGGCCCCGCGAGGCCCGGCCGCGCACCCATTCCCCATGCCGAGCGGAGCATCGGCCCCTCCGCCGTCCAACGGCCGGGCGCCCGGATAATGGTAAGGTTCAGCGGCAGGCGGGTGCCATGCATCAGCAATGCACCCTGTAGGAACGGACCGACGCACTGGCCCTCATACTCGAACCGTGGGTAGTTCTTGACGTCCAGCAGGTCCGCCCCCTGGGCGTCGGCGGTAATGGCCGAGTCGGGCATACGCAGGCTGGATGTTTCGGCCATGATCGAAATACGGCAGGCCGTTGCATCCATCTCGTCCAGCGTGAGGACGCCAGTCAACCGGGTAAAGACGCCGTTGATGGGCAGGAAACCGAGCCCGTACGCACGAAAGCGGATTTCGGCGCTGGGCGGAACCAGCGGGTAGGTAACCGCGCGGGCCATGTCCGGAATCAGCAGGGCTGCAATCACGGTCAACGCGCGTATCGGGTTGCGTACCATCGTCTCTCTCTGCCAGATGCGGCTCTCGCGGGGTAGGGAGACGACGGATGAGCCTGCAGGGCAAGACCGCATTGATTACGGGGTCCACTAGCGGCATCGGGCTGGCCATCGCGCATGCTTTGGCCGCCGCTGGCGCGGACGTGATGCTGAACGGCCTGGGTGACCCGGCGGCCCTGGATGCGGTCGTACAGGCGTTTGCAGCGCAGTACCCTGTGCGCGTGCGGTTCGATGGCGCGGATCTATCGACAGAACCAGGCGTCGCTGGGTTGGTGACACGGACTAGGGCGGCTTTGGGCGGACCAGACATCTTGGTCAACAACGCCGGCATTCAATTCACGGCGCCAATCGGGGCGTTCCCGGCCGAGCGGTGGGACGCGATACTCGCTATCAATTTGTCGGCGACGTTTCATGCCATGCAGGCGGTAATGCCGGCGATGGCCGCGGCCGGGTGGGGCCGGGTGATCAATATTGCCTCCGCCCACGGGCTTGTCGCTAGCGCGCAGAAGGCAGCGTATGTTGCGGCCAAGCATGGTGTGGTCGGGCTGACGAAAGTCGGCGCGATCGAGGCGGCGAATGCGGGCGTGACGGTCAATGCGATCTGCCCCGGTTGGGTCCACACGCCATTGGTCGAAGCGCAATTGGAGGCGAGGGCCACCCGGGAAGCTAAGCCGATCGGTGTCGTCACCACGGAATTATTGGCTGAAAAGCAGCCTATGACTCAGTTCACGACGCCCGAGGCCATTGGCGCGATGGCGGTTTACCTGTGTTCCGATGCGGCACGCACTGTTACGGGCGCAGCCCTGTCAATCGATGGGGGTTGGACGGCGGTATGACCACGATCGTTACCGGTGCCGCCGGGTTCGTCGGCTATCACGTGGCCCAGGCATTGCTGGCGCGGGGCGGGGCGGTGGTTGGGATCGACAACTTGAACAGCTATTATTCCGTCGCATTGAAGCGGGCGCGCCTGGCCCGGCTACAGGCCCAGCCCGGCTTCACGTTCTACTGCGCCGATATTGCCGATCGGGCCGCCATGGAAACGGTGTTCGGCGCAACGGCGGACGCGGAGTATGTTGTGCATCTGGCGGCGCAGGCCGGCGTGCGGCACTCCATGGTTGATCCGTACGCGTATGTTACGACAAACGTGATGGGGCACGTGACGGTGCTGGAGGCTGCGCGGGCGCTGAAGCGTATGCGGCACCTGGTTTATGCCAGTTCATCATCCGTTTATGGCGGCAACACGAAGCTTCCATTTGCGGAGGCGGACCGGGTGGATACGCCGGTATCGGTTTACGCGGCAACGAAGCGCGCGGACGAGCTGATCAGCTGTGCCTATGGCCACCTGTACGGCATTCCGCAAACTGGGCTGCGCTTTTTCACGGTTTACGGGCCCTGGGGCCGTCCAGACATGGCGTATTTTAGCTTCGCCGGGCAGATTATGCGCGGTGAGCCGATCACGCTGTACGAAGGGGGGCGCTTGCGGCGTGATTTCACGTACATCGACGACATCGTGCAGGGCGTTTTGGCGTGCCTGGATGAGGTTCCAACACCCGGCGTCGCCCCGGCCGTGTTCAACATCGGCAATAACCGCGCGGAGTGGGTGAGCGAGTTGGTGCGCCTGCTGGAGGAGGGTTTGGGACGGAAGGCCGTCATCGTGTCGACCCCCCGTCCCGTCGCTGATGTGGTGGAGACTTGTGCTGATTTGACAGCCATTGCGGGGCATGTGGGCTATCGCCCGACAACGACGCTGGCGCAGGGCGTGCCGCGGTTTGTGGAATGGTTTCGAGCCTATTCGTCGGGTTCTGAAATTGGCGCTTGACGCAATCGGGTCCGGCGACTAGATACCCGTCTCCCGGTTAGGCGGCGGTGTTGCCCACGGGTTCGGTTTTCCTCTTGCGCCGGTTGCGGTGCGTAGGGTTCCGGTGTTGCGGGACGGCAGGTTTATCCCTTAATTTTTAGGGGCTCCTGGTGTGTTGGAATAACGGGTGTTCATTGACAATTGCATATGGTTTTGAGTTTGGAAGGGATATGTTGGCGGCGTTCCGATGCTTGTTGTGTGCGTGAGTGCATGGCGGGGGTTTTGGTTTAGGTCGGCTGGGTTATGTGTTTATGTTTGGTATTGGGGTGATGCCTGGATTGGCTGATGCTTTGGTACTGGTTTGCATGGA
>JAYVTX010000293.1:0-4999 GCA_043788425.1 Rhodospirillales bacterium | reverse complement strand
GCCGCCGCCGCCTGGGCCACCGCCGTGGCCGACGCGCTGACGGCCGAGGACATTCCCGCCGTCACCGGGTCCCGCCCGCGGGACTGGTCGCTCGGTATGACGGCCGAGCTGCGCGGGCCGGACGTGATCCCGGTCTACACCGTGCGTAACCCAACCGGTGAGACGATGGGCACAAGCGAGAGCCCGCCCATCCGCGCCGCCACGTGGGCCGCCGCCAGCACCGCCACGCTGCAGGCCGCCGCCAAGACGGCCGCGCCCGGCATCGCGTCGCTACTCGGCCGGATCGAGGCGGCCGCCAAGCAGTCGGACCCCAATAGCCTACTGAACCGCCCCGCCCGCATCTGGTTCACGGGCGTGACCGGCGCGCCCGGCGACGGCAACACCAGCCTGGCCGCGCAAATGCGGACGAAGCTGGCGGCACTGGGCCTCGTGATCCAGGACGACGCGCGCGGCGCCGATTTCAGCCTGGCCGGCACCGTAGACGCCGTACCGGGTGCGGGCGGCACCACACGGATCGAGGTCCAATGGATCGTGGCCGACGGAAGGGGGGAGCGGGGTAAAATCCTGCAGCTGAATGAGGTACCGCCCGTCGCCGTCAACCACTACTGGGGCGACGTCGCCGTGGCCGTCGCGTCCGAGGCGGCGGGCGGCGTACGGGACGTCATCCTGAACGCCGGCGGGCGGAAGCCGGATGTGTAACGCAACCGTGACAGGGCCCACCCATCCCGCTAAGTACCCGCCAACGTCTATCGGAACCCGCCACCCATGAAAATCGTCGCCTGCAACAGCAACCGCCCCCTGGCCGAGGCGGTGGCGGCAGCGCTCGGCATCCAACTGGCGCAGGCATCCGTTCGTCGCTTTGCGGATATGGAAGTGTTCGTCGAAATCCACGAGAACGTCCGGGGTGAGGACGTGTTCGTGATCCAGAGCACGAGCTTTCCCGCCAACGACAACCTGATGGAGTTGCTGATCACGCTCGACGCGCTCCGCCGCGCATCGGCCCGACGGGTGACAGCCGTCATTCCCTATTTCGGCTACGCGCGTCAGGACAGAAAGGCCGGGCCGCGCACGCCGATCAGCGCCAAGCTGGTGGCCAATTTAATCACCGAGGCCGGGGCCAACCGGGTGCTGACGATGGACCTGCACGCAGGGCAGATCCAGGGCTTCTTCGATATTCCGGTCGACAACCTGTACGCGGCGCCCCTGTTTACGACCGATATCGCCGAGCGCTACGCCGGGCAGGAGTTGATGATCGTCAGCCCCGACGTGGGTGGCGTCGCCCGCGCCCGCGCCCTGGCAAGCCGGCTGAACTGCGACCTGGCAATCATCGACAAGCGGCGGGAGCGTGCGGGCAGCAGTGAGGTTATGAACGTAATCGGCGACGTGAACGGGCGGTCGTGTATCCTGGTCGATGACATCGTGGACAGCGGCGGCACGCTGTGTACCGCCGCCACGGCGCTGATGGCGCGGGGTGCCGTGTCGGCCAGTGCGTACTGCACCCACGGCGTGCTGTCGGGTGCGGCGGCCGCGCGGATCGCGCAATCCCCGCTCGCTTCCATGACCATCACCGACAGTATTCTGGCGACCGACGCGGTGGAGGCGGCACCCAACCTGCGCGTGTTCACGATCGCGCCGCTATTGGCAGAGGCGATGCAGCGCATCTCCGACGAAAGCTCCGTCAGTTCGTTGTTCGATTGATGATCACGTCCCAGGCCTTTTGGTATCTGCGCCATGGCGAGACGGCGTGGAATGCGCAGAATCTGTCGCAGGGGTCGATCGACATTCCGTTGAACGAAACCGGTATCGCCCAGGCCCACGCCGCCGCGCGCGCGCTGACCGGGCGCGGCATCCGCACGATCATCAGCTCCCCGTTGTCGCGGGCGACTACCACGGCACAGATCGTGGCCGACGCCCTGGGCCTGTCGGTCGCCCAAGATTCGGAACTAATGGAGGTCGCGTTCGGCGTCCAGGAGGGCCAGCCGATGGGGTCGTGGTTTGACGACTGGTTGGCCGGGCACAGGACACCAGACGAGGCGGAGACGTTTTCGGCGCTGGGCGAGCGCGGCGTGCGTGCCATCAACCGCGCGTTGCGGTTGGAAGCACCGGTCCTGGTCGTCGCACACGGCGCGCTGTTCCGGGCGCTGCGCGGCCGCATGGGCCTGCCGGTCACGGTGCGAACCGCCAACGCGGCGCCACTATTTTGCGAGCCCGGTGAACCCTGGACCCTGACGGCCTACTGATGCGGGTCCTCTACTCCCACCGCATCCAGTCCCGCGACGGGCAAAGCGTGCATGTGGACGAGCTTATCGGGGCGTTCCGTGCGGCGGGTCATGAGGTGCTGGTCGTCGGGCCCAGCTTTTACGAGGATAGCGGATTTGGCGGCGAAAGCGGCACCGTCGCCCGCCTGCGCCGCCTGCTACCCGGCGCCCTCGGCGAGGTAGCGGAGCTGGCGTACAACGTGCCCGCCTATCGCAAGCTGGCTGCGGCGGCGCGCAGTTTTCAGCCGGACCTGATCTACGAGCGGTACAATCTCTATTACTTGGCCGGGTATTGGCTGTCGCGCCGTACGGGGGTGCCGCTGTACCTCGAAGTAAACTCGCCATTGGCCGAGGAACGGAGCCGGTTCGGCACGTTGCGGCTGCAGCGTATCGCCCATGCGCTGGAGCGCCGGGTCTGGCGCGCCGCCACGCGGGTGCTGGCGGTGACGCAGGTGCTGGCGGACATAATCGTATCCGCCGGAGTGGCGCGGGACCGGCTGCGGGTGACGCCGAACGGGGTCGTGCTCGATCGGTTTCCGCCGCCGGTGCCGCGTGAGGCGGACACGGTAACGCTGGGGTTCGTGGGCTTCGTGCGCGACTGGCACGGCATGGATGGGCTGATCCGGCAAATGGCGGCTGGTGACGCCCGCACGGCGCTGACGGTCGTGGGCGACGGCCCGGTACGGGCGGAGCTGGAGGCATTGGCGGCCGAACTGGGCCTGGGCACCCGCGTGCACTTCACCGGCGTCGTCCCGCATGCGCAGGTGCCGGACGCGGTGGCGGCGTTCGACGTGGCACTGCAGCCGAAGGTTACGTCCTACGCGTCGCCCCTGAAGATCTTCGACTACATGGCCGCCAGCCGCGCGATCGTGGCGCCCGATCAGCCGAACATCCGTGAGATACTGACCCATAATGAAACGGCGCTGCTGTTCGATCCCGCCGATCCACAGGCGATGTGGCAGGCGATCGCCACCCTAGTCGCGGACCCGGCGCTGCGGGACCGGCTGGGCCGGGCGGCGCGGGCGGCGCTGGAACGGCATGACTACACGTGGGCCGGCAATGCACGGCGGATCGGGGCGTGGGCCGTAGCGGAACCGCGGCCCTAAGAATTCATGCGGCCGAACGGGATCGGCCGGTGCTCTATACCCCCGCCGGTGACGTGGCGTGGTCGGCGCGTGCTGTCGAGTTCACGCGAACCGTCTGCGCGGCGATAAAGTCTTCGATTGCTGTCCGCGCATCAGTGTGGTGCCGGATAAGCGCGTCTTGAACCGCTGCCAGGGCGGGGTGCGCGGCCTCATCGGCGGCGCGTTCGAGCTGGTGTGCGGCATGGCCCAGACTTGTCGCGCCTACGGACAGGGAGGAACCGGCGAGGCGGTGGGCCGTGGCGGCAACAGCGGGACGGTCGATCTCTGACGCCGCAAAATTGGACTGAAGTTTAGCCATCATGTCACAGGCCCCGCCCAGGTATTCGGCTAACCAGCCGACGCCCTCCGGGTCACCGGGTTCAAACAGATCGTGATAGGTGTTACGATCGAAGATCGGACGCTTGGGCGACGCCGGTTGTGGCGTAGCCGGGATGCCGTCGACGGCGATGGCGAAGGGCAGAAGCAGGCGAGACATCGTGTTCCGGCTGACCGGCTTGATCGCGACATCGCTCATGCCGGCGTCGAAGCAGACGGCGCGCTGGGCGGCGGTGGTATCGGCGGTCAGTCCAATGATGGGGATCGCCGACAGGGCCGGATCGGGCGAGGCGCGGACGGCACGCGCCAGGGCCGAGCCGTTCATCTCCGGCATGTGGCAGTCAGTGATCAACAGGTGATATTGGCCAGAGCGTAGCCGTTCCAGCGCGGACCTGCCGTTATCGGCTGTGTCCACCTCAAGCCCTAACAACTGCAGCTGCCGCTGGGTGAGCCAACGGTTGGACGGGTCGTCATCGGCGACCAGCACCCGACCGATGCGGATCGGATACGGAATGGCCGGCAACGGGGCAACCATGCGTTCTTCGGGCATTCCGGCGTGCAGGAGCGGTAGGTTAAGGGTGAACGTGCTTCCTGTGCCCGCCAGGCTATCGACCTCTATTGTACCGTCGAGCAACCCGGCCAGGCGCTGACAGATACACAGGCCCAGGCCAGTGCCGCCGTAGTTGCGCGTCGTCGAGCTATCCGCCTGCACGAACGCTGCGAACAGGCGTGCGATCACGCTGGGCTCGATGCCGATACCGGTATCCTGGACCGCGAAGTGCAGCCAGGGTTGACCGGTGCCGGTCGTATGGACGGATAGGGAGACGGAACCAAGGGCGGTGAACTTGATCGCGTTGGAGAGTAGGTTATTCAGGATCTGCCGCAGTCGGAGCGGATCGGTCTGGACGTGCGTGGGTAGGTCCCGGGCGAACTGGACGTGTAGCGCCACGCCCTTACGCCCGGCTTCGATCGCATAGGGCTCGACGAGTTGGCTGACGAGTTCGCGCAGGGACACCGGCTCGTGCATTATGGAGAGCGCGCCGGCTTCGATCTTCGAAAAATCCAGGATGTCGTTCAGCACGGCAAGCAGGGTGTTCGCGGAGCCGCCAATCATATCGACCATCATGGCCTGATCCGGCCCGAGCGGCATCTCACACAGCAGCTCGACGACGCCGACCAATGCGCTCATGGGAGAGCGGATTTCATGGCTCATCGTGGCCAGGAATTCGGATTTGGCTTTGGCGGCCTTGTCCGCGCGTTCCACGGCGGTGCGAAGGCTGG
>JAYVTX010000292.1:0-3507 GCA_043788425.1 Rhodospirillales bacterium | reverse complement strand
CCCATCGCGGACCTGGCCCACGGCGCGGTTATAATCGATCCAGGCGTTGATCACGTCGATAAAGCGGCTGTCAGCCTCCCGCCGGACGCCCAAACAGCTTGGCAGCGCCATTAGCGGCCCGGTTAGCATGTGATAGGGGCCAAGCGACCGGTTGCGGGCAACGGTACTCAGGCCAAGCAGCGCGCCCAGGATAAAAACGTCTGCCCGGCCCGCTTGGAACGCCAGCGTCGCTTCGTCCCGCGTTTTATACGCCGTGATCTGCGACCGGGGCGCGTAGCGCCGGGCCGCAACCTCTTGCGTGGAGCCGAGGTCGCATATTACCGTAATCTCGGGCTTGTTCACATCGGCCCACGTTGTCGGGTTGAAGCCCTTTTTGGCCAGGCAGCCATAGGGATGATTGAACAGCGGCCTGGTAAACGCGATCGACAGGGCCCGTTGCGGCGTAATGCCCAGGGCGAATGCCAAATCGATCTTGTTGGCCTGCAGGTCCAGGACGGAGCCCCCGTATGTACTTTCAACGTACTCAAGCTTGGCGTCGAAAATCTTGGCGATATCGCGTGCAAACTCGATGGCCGCGCCCTTCCACTCGCCCGTTGCCAGGTCCTTGGCAAAATACGGCAGTTCACCCGGCAGCGCCGCAATCCTAAGCGTTTTGGTGCGGTTCACGCGTTCGTAGGTCGGCTCTACCGCTTGGGCCCAGCCCAGGCTGGGAACGGCAAGTGCGGCCCCACCCAAACCGAGTGCGCGGCGTGAGATCACTTGCCCACGCCCCAAACCACCTCCTGCACCGCCACCTCCGCCGGGTAGACGGTGTGGAAAGTACCGTCCTTAACCTGCTGAATGACGGGGGTTGCCATCACGTTCTGACCGGTGCTGTCGAACCGTACGCCCTTCCACGGCATGATGGTCTGGTCGCCCGCGATTTCCGTGCTGATCAACGCCTTGCGAATATCGTCAGGCTTGGCGCTGCCGGCGCGGTTGATGGCGTCGGCCATAACCTGCAGGCCAATGACCTGGCGGGATGTATTGTCGTTCAGGTCCTTACCGGAGCGGGCGCGGAACAGAGCGTTTACCTGTTCGATGGCCGGACGCGACTTGGTTGCATCGCGAGCAAAGCTCGACCGGCTCAGCAGCCCCTCCGCCAGCGGGCCGGCCGCCGTCAAAAACGCCTGCTCCTGAAAGCCAGCTGCCTGCGCCATAACAACCTTCGGCTTATAGCCGAGTTCGGCAAACGCCCGCGTGATACTGATCGCGTCCGATGTGTAGCTGCTGGGAAGCAAAACGTCCGCATCCGCCGCCCGCAGCCGCTGCGCCTCCGCCGTCAATGACGGTGAGTTCGCGCGGTACTTGATGTCCGCCACGATGTTCAACTTCTCGTCCGTAGCCAGCTTGCGCTGCACGGCGGAGCTATCGGCGCCAAAGATGCTGTCTTCATAAAATAGTGCGATCGACTTGACTGGATGCCCGGTCTTTTTGCCGACTTCCTCAAAGAAATCGAACATGGCCTGCGTGAACATCTCGTCATGGGGGGTTGTGCGGAAGAACCACTTCAGCCCACGCTTGTGAAGCGATGGCGAGGAATTATCCATCGACAGATACGGCACCTCATACCGCTCGGCGACCTGGCTGATCGTTACGGCCGTGGCACTGGTATAGCTGCCGATGATGGCGACAACTTTTTCCTGGGTAATCAGGCGCTCGGCTTCCGCCCGGGCCTTTTGCGGGTCATTCTGGTGATCGGCAAACACGATGCGGATCTTGGCCCCGCCCATACGGTCCAGCCCGCCGCCCTTGCCCATCAACATCGGGATCGGCTCATGGGTGCCGTTGATGACGTCCAGCATCGCCTCCAACGCATTACGCGCGTCGGCACCGATCTGGGCCGCATTACCCGTGAGGGGATAGATGGCGCCGATCACCACCTCCTCCACAGCCCAGGCAGGCGCCGAGAACACAACACAAATGACCAGTGCGAGGGCGCGAAATACCAACACCTTACTCCAACAAATGTCATACGGAGTGAAGCACAGGCACGCAGCCGATGAAACTAGGCATTTTGGGGCGAACGACGGGGATCGAACCCGCGGCAACCGGTACCACAAACCGGCGCTCTACCAACTGAGCTACGTCCGCCACCGTGGTTGCCGGGATTAGGGCACTCCGCCCGCCGCCGTCAACCGCAACGCCTGCCGGGTCGCGAAATGCCGATGCATTCGGGACGCTGCCTCGTCCAGCAATGCGTCCTGCTTGCAAAACGCAAACCGGACGTAGTGGCCCGGCGCGTCGCCAGCATAAAAAGCGGAAACGGGGATTGCCGCGACACCGGCATGCTCGGTGATGTGGCGGCAGAACGCCATGTCGTCCCCGTGGAAGCCCAGCGGCCGGATATCGGTTGTCACGAAATAACTGCCCATCGCCGGCAGCACGCCAAACCCGGCCCCCGCCAAACCGGCCGACAGCCGATCCCGCTTGGCCGCCAGCGCGGTTCCAAGACCGTCGAAATAGGCATCATCTTTGGCCAGCCCCACCGCAACTGCGCGTTGCAGGTTGGGCGGCGTCGTGAACGTCAGATTCTGATGTGCCCGCGCGACTAACGTGCACAGGGCGGCCGGCCCGCTCACGTAGCCGATCTTCCAGCCCGTAAGGCTAAAAGTCTTGCCCGCGCTGCCGATCCGCAGGCAGCGTTCGCGCATTCCCGGCAGTGTCATGAGCGGAATGTGCCGCCAGCCGTCGAACGTCAGGTGTTCATACACTTCATCGCAGATCGCGTAGGTGTCGTGCTTGGCTACCAGGTCGGCAATGAACGCCAGCTCGGCCCCGGTAAACACCTTGCCGGTCGGGTTCATGGGCGAATTGAGCAGAATGGCCTTCGTCTTTGGCCCAAACGCTGCTGCCAATTCCGCCCGGGGCAGTTCCCACTTTGGCGGCTGCAGACGGACTAGGCGCGGGATGGCGCCCAAAAGCTTCACCACCGGCAGGTACGTGTCATAGAGCGGCTCGATCAGCACAACTTCATCGCCTGGATTGAGCAGGGCCATGAGGCAGGCGGTAATCGCTTCGGTCGCGCCGGATGTGACGATGACTTCGGATGCCGGGTCGACCGTCAGGCCGTAGAAGCGCTGGTTGGCGTGGGCCACCGCCTGGCGCAGTTCGGGCACACCGGCCAGGGGGGGATACTGGTTTCGCCCATCCCGAAGCGCGTCCGCCGCGGCGTCGATCACGTCGGGGGGACCGTCCGTATCTGGGAAGCCCTGGCCGAGGTTGATGGCACCATGCTGGGCGGCCAGCGCGGACATAACGGCGAAGATGGTCGTGCCGATGCCGGCGAGGAGGTCGTTGGCGGGCTTCATCCTGGAATAATGGCGACTTTCACCCCGGCTCGCAACGGTCCGCCCCTGGGCACACGTTGCCCAATCTACAGGCAGTTCCGGTCTGGCCCTGCCACCATCCCGCGGTTGCGACATGGCACGGCACATGCAAACGTCGCCTTTCGTCCGACCCGGGCGA
>JAYVTX010000291.1:0-5152 GCA_043788425.1 Rhodospirillales bacterium | reverse complement strand
CCGGCCGGCCTAGCCCATAACTGGTCAACGGCCGCCTGCTGCACCGCATAGCTGTCGAAATCGGCCGCGACCATGAATGGGTCCCGCTCTGCCAACGCCGCGACCAGCCCGGCATACCGCCCGGGCTCGGCCGGCGAAAACACGCCCGACCCGATCGACTGCAACGCTTGCTGCAATGTCGGACTAGCCTCGATCGCGTCATGCGCCGCCAGGCCTCGCTCGGTGCGGGCAAGTACCTGATCGGTCGTCAGGCCGAATATGAAGATATTGTCAGCCCCGACATGGTCCCGTATTTCAACGTTGGCACCATCAAGCGTGCCGATCGTTAGCGCGCCATTCAGCGCCAGCTTCATATTGCCCGTGCCCGACGCCTCCATACCCGCAGTACTGATCTGCTCCGACAGATCGGCGGCCGGAATGATGATCTCCGCCAGGCTCACATTGTAGTTTGGCAGGAATACGATTTTCAGCCGGCCCGCGACGGACGGGTCGGTGTTGATCACCTGTGCAACGTCATACGCTAACCGGATGATCTGTTTGGCCACCAGGTAGCCTGGCGCAGCCTTACCCCCGAACACCTTCACCCGCGGCACCCAGTCGCGGCCGGGCTGCGCGCGGATGGCGTCGTATTGGGCTACCGCCTGGATGATGTTCAGAAGCTGGCGCTTGTATTCGTGGATACGCTTGATCTGCACATCGAACAGGGCCGTGGGATCGACCACGGTGCCCGTTCGCTCCTGTATCGTGCGGGCCAACCGCTCCTTTGCCCGTAGGCGTTGGGCTGCGAACTTTCGCTGTAGCGCGCCATCCCCGGCGTGATCCGCAAGCTGCAATAGCGCCATCGGGTCGCTCAGGAACGCGTCGCCGATCGTGTCCTTGATCACCCGGGTCAGATCCGGGTTGGCGCGGAACAACCAGCGGCGGAACGTGATCCCGTTCGTCTTGTTCTGGATGCGCCCCGGATAGATCGCATCCAGATTGGCAAATAGGCTGCGCTGGATCAGTCCGGTATGCAGCGCAGACACGCCATTGATCGCGTGCGCTCCCAAAAACGCCAGGTGTCCCATACGCACCCGGCGGCCGTGTCGTTCGTCGATCAGGCTGGCTGCCGCCAACTGCCAATCGGCGCTCTGCCCCAGGCTACGCACGTGCTCGAGGTGCCGGCCATTCAGCAAATAGATGATCTGCATATGCCGCGGCAGCAGCCGTTCCATCAGCGGCACGGCCCAGGTCTCCAGCGCCTCTGGCAGCAACGTATGGTTGGTGAAGCTGAAACAGCCGACCGTGATGCGCCAGGCCTCATCCCAGGCGACGCCATGCACATCCACCAGCAGGCGCATGAGCTCCGCCACGCCGATTGCCGGGTGGGTGTCGTTCAGCTGGATCGCGACCTTATCCGCCAATGTCGCGATCGTGCCGAACTGCGTCACGTGGCGGCGGGTCAGGTCCTGTAGCGACGCGCTGGCAAAGAAGAACTCTTGCCGCAGACGTAGTTCCTGCCCGGCGTCGCTTTCATCGCCGGGGTATAGGATGCGGCTCACGCTCTCGGTCCGAACCCGGTCGCGCATGGCGCCCACGTGGTCGCCGCGGTTGAAATCGTCCAAATGCAGCGGCGTTGCGGCCACGGCTGACCACAGGCGCAACGTATTCGCTCCCGGTTGACCCCCACCCTGGTATGCGCCACCGACCACGGGCATGTCGAACGCGACGGCAGATAGCGTTTCCGCCGGGACCCATGCGTAGCGAACCCGGCCGTCGGCACCCGTCTCCGCACTGACGGTACCGCCAAAACCGATTGGATAGCTGACGTCCGCCCGCTCAAACTCCCACGGATTGCCAAGCTGCAGCCAATCCTCCGGTAGCTCCTGCTGCACACCATGATCGAGCACCTGGCGAAACAGCCCGTGCTCGTACCGGATGCCATAGCCAAAACTCGGGATGCCTAGCGTCGCCATACTCTCCATGAAGCATGCCGCCAGCCGCCCTAACCCGCCATTGCCCAGCGCTGCATCCGGCTCCTCGCCACGTAGCCGGTCGAGGTCCACTCCTTCGGCAGCTAGCGCGTCGCGCACTACATCCATCAGGCCGAGGTTGCCGATCGTGTCGAACAATAACCGCCCGATCAGAAATTCGAGCGATAGGTAGTAAACCCGCTTGGCCCCGGTACGATAGGCGGCGCGCGTCGTCTCAAACCACCGGTCCACCACCCCGTCCCGCACGGCCAGCGCCGTGGCCACAAACCAATCCCGCTCACTGGCTGTGTCGGCCGACTTTCCGACTTGGTAGGTCAGTTTGGCGGTGATGCGCTGGCGCAGGTCGGCAACGGTCGGCGCTTGCGGCAGGTGAGTGTCCATCGTCCGTCCACATCAGGGTTGTGTTACAGGTGTCGCATTCTCGGTCCATTCCCGCCAGAGCAGGATGAGCGCCGCCATGATCGCCGGGCCAAGGAATAGGCCGAGCAATCCGAAACTCTCCACACCACCAAGAATGCCGAGCAGTACCCATAAGAAGGGCAGCTTCGTCGCTCCGCCGATCAGCGCCGGACGGACGGCGTGGTCGGCGACGAAAATTATCGCCATACCGACACCAAAAAGCAGCCCGGCGGCAAGGCTATGGCCCTGAACCAACAAGATCCCGGCCGCGATGGCCAACACGATCGGCGCGCCCAACGGGATTAGCGCGGCCCCGGCCGACATCACCCCCAGCACGACAGGATGCGGCACGCCCACGATCCAGTATCCTACCCCCAATAGCGCACCCACGCCCAACCCCACCAACACCATGCCATCAACGGTCCCGTGGATGGAGGCAATGATCTGGCGCGTTACCCGCACCCCACCCGATCCAAATACCTGCTCCGTCACCATCAGCGCCTTGGCCGCCAGCGGCCGTCCGGACGTAAATAGGAAGAATAACGTGACCAGCGTGAAGGCGACGATCACCGCCTGATGTGCAACTGCCCCACCCAGGCCGCGCGACAGCCCGACCAGGGACGCGCGGTCGACCGAGCTTAGAAACCGCCGCGCATCTTCCGGGTGCGTGAGGTTTGCATCCCACCACGCGGTCGCCTGGGCGGCAAAAAACGGCAGCGTGGGCAACCACTCTGGGACGGCTACGCCACTGCTGCGGGCGTCTGCCACGAATTTCAAGCCAACCCGCGCCTCCTGCCCGACCTGGATCGCAACCAGTCCTAGCGGCACCACCACGATCAACACGGCACCTAGTGTAAAGACAAGCGGCAGTAGCGCATGCCCGGTGCCAAACCGCCGCTCAGCCCGGTCAAATAACGGCCAGGTCGCGATGGCCAGTATTCCGGCCCAGGCAAGCGCATGCAGGAAGCCGGAGAGTGTGTAGATGCCGGCTGCCAGCAGCAGCAACCCCAGCAGAACGCGCGCAATGTGCTGCGTACCGGGCGTAAGAGGCGTCAAAAGGGGCATGTCGCGTTTCCGAATTTCAAGTACCTTTGCCCGACCCGCATGCCCTTGGCCAGGAGAGCCCCGATGACCGACTGGAAACATGACGGCGTGCGTGTGATCCCGGGCAACACCCTGGACCCCAACACGGCCCAAACACCGGGGATGAGCCGGGCGACAGCAATCGACTTCGCCCGTGCCGGCGCGCAGAAACTGTGGGCCGGCACCGTTCACATCCACGCCGACGCGAAAACGGGCGCGCACCACCATGGCGCGCTGGAAAGCGTTATTTACGTCGTCCGCGGCCGCGCGCGGATGCGGTGGGGCGCCGCGCTGGAGTTCATGGCCGAGGCCGGACCCGGGGACTTCATTTTTATTCCACCCTACGTCCCCCATCAGGAGATCAATGCCAGCGCCAACGAGACTCTGGAATGCGTTCTCGTTCGATCCGATTCCGAGGCGGTGGTCGTGAACCTGGATATTGAGCCGGCCGAGAAGCCAGAAGGCGTGGCCTGGATCGATGCTATTCACCAGCCTGTAGAGCCGGGGGCTGCATGATGCTGCAGGTCGACGGCATAAGTCTGCAGTATGGCGCTGCCCTGGCTTTGCGGAACGTGTCGATAACCGCCGAACCCGGCGCAGTAACCGCTGTGCTGGGCCGAAACGGGGTCGGCAAAACCAGCTTGCTCCGCGCAATCGCCGGCGCACATCCGGTATCGTCGGGCACGATCCGTTGGGACGGAGCCGACATCACCCGCGCACCGATGCATGAGCGTGCCCGCCGCGGCGTTGCCTGGGTACCGCAGGGCCGCGACATCTTTCCGCTGTTAACGGTGCGTGAAAACCTCGAAACCGGATTTGTCGTTTTACCCCGTGCCGAACGCCGGGTTCCGGATGAGATCTTCGATTTATTCCCGGTCCTGGCCACCATGTTGCGGCGGCGTGGCGGCGATCTTTCGGGGGGGCAACAGCAGCAACTTGCTATCGGACGCGCCTTGGTTATGCGCCCACGCCTGTTAATTCTTGACGAGCCGACGGAGGGTATCCAGCCGTCTATCATCAAGGATATCGGCCGTGTGATCGACACCCTCCGTGCCCGCGGCACGATCGCTATCGTACTGGTTGAGCAATATTACGCTTGGGCGCGTGGGCTAGCACAAACTATGGCGGTTATGGACCGGGGCGCGATCGCAATGATCGGTGCCCCGGGCGAGTTGGACGAGCAGGAGGTACAAAGGCGCCTGTCCGTCTAACGCCACAACCGAACTCTACCCCCGACGGCGCAGCGCCCCTATGCCAAACAGCCCCAGCGCCACCAAGGCAATGCTAGCCGGCTCCGGCAGCTCGGCAAATTGCTGACCACTAGGCAAAGCATACACCGTCACGGAATAACCTACGCCGGTGTAGTCGCCCGACGTGAGGATGTTGCCGGTCGTGTAGTAGTAAAGCGGCAGGTTATCGATCGACAGCGTTTGCGCCTGATACACGGCACCACGATATTCCTGCGGCCGCGTCGTGGGCGGAAGCAGCGAGCCGAAAGGTACAATGAAGCCTCTGTAGTACGTACCTGCGACGGTATTTGCCGTTGCGGCGAAGGACGTAAACTGGGGCGTTGCAATGATCGCATTGGCCGCATCAGATGCATGAATAAACGTATCGAACGTAAACTGGAACGACGGGGTTACGCCGGCAAGCGAACTATCGAGGAAGGTTACGTTGTAGCCTACCCCGTCGATCAT
>JAYVTX010000290.1:0-2854 GCA_043788425.1 Rhodospirillales bacterium | reverse complement strand
CCGGCGGCTCGATACCGAGCTTCGTGGCTAGTGCCCGGAAATTATTCCACAGCGCCAGCATCTTCGTGGGCTGGCAAGGGATGAGCAAACGGACGTCGTTGACCCCGGTCCGGGCACCCGTGGGCGTGGGGCTGCCGAACATGTCACCACCATGGATCGTGATCTCGTTGCCCAGCAACGTGCCGAAACCCGCTTTGCCATTCTGCTCAAATCGAACCCACCGTGCCATGACCGCTCCCGACTGCACGCGGTTATCGGCGCGCACGCCCGATGGCGCCAGGGGTTCCGCCCTGATCAGTCACGCACGCCCTGCCGTCCCCGACAGCAGCAGCGGGTCCACCCGTAATATCGCCATCGCGCGCCGCCACTTCGTCTCATGCTCCGCGTCGAACAGGATGGGTAGGTCGGTGGGCGCCGACAGCCATACGTTGTCCTGCATCTCGCGATCGAGCTGCCCCGGGCCCCATTGTGCGTAGCCCAACGCCAACAGCCCCTCCCGCGGGCCGCCGCCCTGCGCGATTTCATGCAGCACATCGAGGCTCGCGGTCAGCGCCAGACGGTCATCGACGCGCAGGCTGGCGTCGCTCGTCCAATCGGCGGTGTGCAGCACGAAGCCGCGCCCGCCATCGACCGGGCCGCCGCGGCACAGCTGGATCTGGCGCGCGGGCGGCACGGGCGACACGTCGAGTTGCACCAGCAGGCTGTCGAAGCTCGGCCTGGCCAGCGGCTGGTTCAGGACGATGCCCATCGCGCCCTCATCGGTATGCGCACACAGCAGAATTACGCTGTGCTCGAAGTTGGGGTCATCGAGCGCCGGCATTGCAATCAGCAACTGGCCGGTCAGGTTCGTTTCGGGAGGCAGGGGCATAGGACGTAGTTTGGGGCAACGCACGCGCAAGGCAAGCCGGGGCTGCGGGGAGGGGGGAGCGGCGTGACAGCGGATCGGACTGCCGCTAATCCTCCGCCCCAACAGCCCCAGGACGCAGCAATGATAAAGATCGGCGACACCGTTCCCGCCTATAAATTGACCGCCGCCACGTTGGAGGGGCCGAAGGAGGTCACAACGGACGAGCTGTTCCGTGGAAAGAAGGTCGTGCTGTTCGCCGTGCCCGGTGCGTTCACCCCCACCTGCAGCGCGCGTCATCTGCCGGGTTTCGTGCAGAACCTGGACGCGCTGGCAGCGAAGGGCGTCGACCAGGTCGCGTGCCTGGCGGTGAACGACGTGTTCGTCGTGACGGCGTGGGCGAAGGAGCAGGGCGTGGATGAGCGGCTGATGATGCTCGCCGACGGCAGTGCACTTTTCACGAAGGCGCTAGGCCTGGAGTTGGACCTGACCGCACGGGGTCTGGGCATTCGCAGTCAGCGATATGCGATGGTCGTGGAGGACGGCCGGGTCACCCATCTGAATGTCGAGCCGCCGGGCGGGTTCGATGTCAGTCGCGCGGAAAGCGTGCTCGCTCTGCTCTGACTGGCACGGCGGGATCGAACTAGCGGCTGCCGAACGCCCGGCGTCAGCGTCCCGGCTTCGTCGATTGCGCCCGGTTGCGTTCCAGCTCTGCCGCGGTCAGCTGCAACCCAACCTCGATCCGGTATACGGCGGCGCTACGCTTGGGCGTGACCGGCAGGCGCATTTCTACCTCATCGCCTGTCAGGCGCAGGCGATCGGTGTTGCTGGGGAACTCGGCGGTAAGGGTAAAGACCTGTTTTTCCAATATCTTCTCGCCATCCACCACGGCCACGAAGTAGGCGATGTCCGCATTGCGCGACGGGGCGGCCGGGCCGCGCGTCAGGTCGACGCCCACCGTCACGGTCGCCACGACGACGTCCGGGCCATCGCGCTGGCATCGGCCGCTCAGGCCCGTCAGCCGTGCGGTCAGCACTTGGTCCGTGATGTCCCGCCCGGCGCCGCGGTAACGCGTGAGGTCGGCAACGTCGCGCACCAGCCCGGCCGCCGGGCAGGGGGGCGGGAAGTGCTCGCCCACCACATAATCACCACAGGCGCCAAGGGTTAGAGTGAGTAGCAGGGCGGGCTGGAAACGCATGGCAGGCTCCTCGTGTGGCGCGCGTCGGCGGGATAGCGCTACCCGCGATGCGACCCCAGTTGTAGCGGCATCGACGTCGCCGCATAGTGCGGGTCACCGCGGGTGAGTGCCATGACCAAGCTACAGCTGTTGCCCCCCGCCACCGCGCCGGTCGCTTTGCGTCCGATGCGCGTCATTTTGGCTGGGCCCCGTGGTTTTTGCGCCGGTGTAGACCGGGCAATCCGCGTGGTCGAGGAAGCGCTTCGTCGCTATGGCGCGCCCGTCTATGTCCGGCATGAGATCGTCCATAACCGCACCGTGGTCGAGACGCTGGAGGCGCAAGGCGCGGTATTCGTGGCCGAACTAGACCAGGTGCCAGAGCACGCGCACGTTGTGTTCAGCGCCCATGGTGTCCCGAAATCCGTGCCGGCAGAGGCCAAACGGCGGCAGCTTATGGCGCTCGACGCCACATGCCCGTTAGTCAGCAAGGTCCATCGTGAGGCCGAGCGCCATTATGACGGCGGCGGACCCGGCGGCCGCCACATCCTAATGATCGGCCACGCTGGCCACCCGGAGGTCGTCGGTACGATGGGCCAGTTGCCGCCCGGTTCGGTGACGCTGGTACAGAGCGTGGCGGAGGCGCAAACCGTCTCGCCACTCACCCCGGACCGCCTGGCATTCATCACACAAACGACGCTATCCGTAGACGACACAGCCGATATCGTGGCCGTGTTGCGCACGCGGTTCCCATTAATTGAGGGACCGAGGCGGGAGGACATCTGCTACGCGACCACCAACCGGCAGGCGGCGGTGAAGGCCGTGGCGCCCGAAAG
>JAYVTX010000289.1:0-2835 GCA_043788425.1 Rhodospirillales bacterium | reverse complement strand
CACCGGGTCGCTGCGGGTCGGCGCGTCGGCGCGGCTTGCAAAGGTGGCGTTGGCGGAGCTGGCCGATGGCCGGATCGCGCCCGATGAGATCGAGGAAGTATGGCACGGCCTTTCGCCCCCGTACGCCACGTTGTTTGCCTGGCTGGAGGACCTCGGGCATCGCCCCGACTCCGGCGGTGCCCCCGTGTTCCGGCCGCCGATGCTGGCCCATCCGCTCGAGCCGCCGGACATTGCGGCACTAAACCCGGCGCTTTTTCGGGCCGAATGGAAGTGGGACGGCATTCGCGTGCAGCTCGTTAGCACACCGGGTGGGAAGCGCATCTACTCACGCGGCGCCGACGACGTGAGCGGCACGTTTCCGGAGATCGTAGCCGTCATGGATTGGCAGGGCGTGCTCGATGGGGAGCTATTGGTGGTGCGGGACGGCGTCGTGGCGCCGTTCGCCGATCTGCAGCAGCGCCTGAACCGCAAGGCGCCCGGCGCCAAGATGCTGCGCGACTTTCCGGTGCATGTACGGCTGTATGATCTGCTGTTCGACGGTGCCGATGACTTGCGCGCCCTGGCGTTCGACGACCGTCGGACGCGGCTGGAACACTGGGTGGCCGGGCATCCGTCACCTGTCATGGACCTGTCGCCGCTGATACCGTTCGGGTCAGTGGCCGACCTGTCGGCCGTGCGTGACGGCACCCGCGCGGCCAGCATCGAGGGGCTGATGCTGAAACGGCGTGACAGCCCCTACGTGCCTGGGCGTCCCAAGGGCCAGTGGTGGAAGTGGAAGCGCGACCCGCTGACGATCGATGCAGTGGTGATGTACGCACAACGCGGCCATGGCAAGCGCAGCAGTTACTACAGCGACTACACGTTCGGCCTATGGCGCGATGACGGCGAGCTGGTACCGGTCGGCAAGGCATACTCAGGGTTCACCGACGCGGAGCTGGTGCAGATGGATCGCTGGATCCGGAACCACACCGTCGCGCGCTTCGGTCCGGTGCGGGAGGTGGAACGCGGTTTGGTGCTTGAAATCGCGTTCGACGCGGCGCAGCGTAGCAACCGGCATAAATCGGGCGTGGCATTGCGCTTTCCCCGCGTGGCCCGGCTACGCCCGGACAAGCCCCCCGCGGAGGCCGACCGGCTGGAGACGCTGCTGCGGTTGATTATCTAGTCTTTTAGAAGCGCTGCTCGTTGGCACTACATAGAGATGAAACCGCATCTTTCCCGTGCTCGGCCAAAGTTGCGATGCCGGTTTGCCGGTAGCCTCTGCCGACCTCGTGAAGGCCGCCGAAGAGGGCTATCTTGGCCACGATGGCATAGTAGTCCATCAAGCCGTCCATGTGTCAGGCATAGTTATTGGGCTGGCTGACAATGTGCGTCGATCACGCAGCTGGCGTCGCCTTACGCCGCGCGCGGGATGGGACGCTAGCTGCCGATAGCCCAGAGTCCCACCGAAAAACCGGCTAGGTTACGGCATTAATAGTAGAAGGATGCTTGATCGAAACAACGCTGGACAGTAGCACGAGCCTCGCCGACAACGACCATCGCCCGAAGCGGTGGCAGACGGTTAGCGGCGGCCCCACCGAACAAAACGGTCAGTAATACAGTAATAGGCTTGAGCGCCACGAGCCAACCAGCCGTGGCCCCAAAACCCTCAGCCTGTATCCAAGAGATCGCGACCAGTTAGGCGTGGTCACTGCCTGCGGAAGACGCCACCCCGGGATATAGCAGCACCATGGACCGGTCGCGCAACAGGACGAGGAGACGCATCAAAGTCTGCCCAAACCCTCCCCCGGAGCGGGAGAGGGCAGTGCGTGTGCTACTGAGCGGCGCCGCGGGCGGCGTTCAGGCTCTGTTGGTTTAGGCGGTCCACGGCGGCGTTGCCACTGTCGCCCTGCGATCCGGCGCGGCTGGTCGTGGTCCGGCCCTTGTGCGCAGAGCGGTGCTTCGTGGTGTGGTGCGTCGTGCGGCGATGGCGGGCGGCCTCGGCGGACGGAGCGGCGATTGCGGTCAGGAATAGGGCGGCGATGGCAATGGAGAGAATGCGGGTCATAAAAGTGCTTCTTTTCGGTCCAGTATGCGGGGCTCGGTGGCACCGAACAGTGCTATTATTATCCCGGACCCGGACGGCGGCAATCCCGAACGCAAGAAAGTCACAGTCGCGCCCGGCTGTCGTGGCTAAGCAGCAACACCCGCCGGTCGGCCCGTGAGTAGACGACCCGCGGTGGCGCCAAAAACGCCGGGCCGATAAGTTGATACGCCGTTGACCCATGTTTCGACGATTCCCTCGGCCGGCCGTGTCGGGTGATCGAAGTCGGCAGCGTCCCGGATCGTGGTTGGATCGAACAGCACCAGGTCGGCAAACGCTCCGACCCGGATCACGCCGCGATCGGTGAGGCCGAACACGTCTGCGGTACGCCCGGTCATCTTGTGAACGGCGAGTTCGAGGCTGAAAAGTCCCAAGTCGCGCGTGTAGTGACCGAGTACGCGGGGAAACGTGCCCCATAGACGTGGGTGCGGTAGCGCATCGTGTGGCAGTCCGTCACTGCCGATCATGGACGCTGGATGGGACAGAATGCGCTGTACGTCGGCCTCGTCCATCTGAAAGTAGATGGCGCCAGCGGGCAGTAACCGGTCTGCGGCCACGAGCAGGTCCACACCCCATTCGTCCGCGATGTCGGTCAAGTACCGGCCCGACATCTCGGCATGCGGCACGGACCAGGTGATACGGGCCGGCACGTCCGGGCGTACGCGGGCCGGCATCAGCACCGTGCTGGCGGCGGCGTAGGGATAAACGTCGAAGGCCACGGGTTGCGTACGGGCACCCAGGTTGATCGCGGCCAG
>JAYVTX010000288.1:0-3441 GCA_043788425.1 Rhodospirillales bacterium | reverse complement strand
GGGGTCATCGCGCTTGCGTCGCCGATCCCTGCAACAGCAGCTCGCTCAGAACGGCGTCCCCGTCGCTACGGCACCTAGCAACCGCTGCGCGCCAAATGTCGTTTCGGAAACCCGCGCCAGCCGGGATACCGAGTCGAGTTGAAGACCCTCCACCCCCGTCATCAAGCGCCACGCTGCCGACAGCCAGTCGTCTGGCCTCTCCGCCTGCGCGCCCCCCTGGATTTGCCCTTGGGGCTGCGGCAAAGCAGCGTGCGCCACGATCCTGATCTCGTAGCGCACCGATCGGTCCTGTTCGTCTTGTAACTCGAGCGACAACTGCTCCCCAGCGTGCAATTCGCCGCGCCTGATCGGCAGCGACAGGCTCGAGGCCCGGCAGGTCGCCCCGGCCACGATCACGCTGCCGTCTGCCCGCCTTAACCGGGCCCGAACCAGACGCGGGTCGCTGGACTCCTGCCAGAACGGCACGATCGCTACCAGGTCGTCGCCCAAAACCTGCATCGGGTCACGCAACCGTTCCACCGCCAACAGCGGCGTGGTCGCTAGCCGCCCCGGCGGGCAACTCGCCGCCCCTCGTCCAGTCATGGAAGTCGTCACCATCTGCGTCGGTCCCATCGCCACGTGGAACATCGCGCCGATGGTATCCCACGCCGTTCCGACGGCCCGGCCCGGCGGCTCATTCGGCACGAGCCAGGACCGTCCGTTGGGTGGTTGCTCGCTGGGCCCAGGCAATTCGAGCTGCCGGGTCGCTAGAATAACCCGTGCAGCACTCCCCTCCTCGACCGTCACCTCGTCTCCATACTCGATGCACGTGGGCAGCCTCCGTTCTCCTACGATACCGACATGCCGAATCAGGACGGTTCGCGCTGGGCCGTCTTTCCACACGACATGCCCCGCCAACCGGCCTATTTGGCAGCCGGGCTTTGGCTCTTCGGCGTTGGCTGCCGCGACGCTAAGGGTCAGTGCTAAAACCAGAAGCAGGCATCGGTCCGCCATTACTGCCAACGTCATCCACGTGCCCAACATTCAAAATTTCCTTTCAACGGAACAGTCCGGCGATCATCACGGCACGCACCAAAATCCGCTTCGCCATCGCGAATAGAAGCCTACCCGCCCAGCGAAACGGGTCGGCCAGTACAAGCAGAACTCCGATCGGATGCTCCTTTGCCAGCCCGCCGATCTCGATCACGACCACCGCGATGGCGCCAAGGAAGAAGCTGAGCACCCCAAATCTCCAGGCCGGCAGGAACGACTGCACCGGAACAACCTGGATGATACAGAAGATCAATACAGCAACCAGTACCATTGTCCCTGCCGTCATAATCGTGGTCAGTATCTCTTGCCGAACGTGGTAAAGATCCCGATGTATCAGGGATATACGACCTCTAATAAAAATACTCATTCTCTGTATGTAATCTGCACTTCCCGAATGATCTTGCCCTGGCGTGGGTTCATCTAAAACTTTCGTTTCCACTACCGGTTTATAGACTTTTAGAACGGTCATTATAACATAGTATATGATGAAAAATAGAACGCAGCCGACTGCAAGCAGAACTATTTCGATCAGGAGCTGCCACCATAACGACAACACCGTCTCCTCTTCGAGTTGCATACCCAGGCCGAGGTTGGCCTGGATCAATGCACCGGGCATTCTACCCAATGGCGTTTCGTACTTGTCGTCTGCGCCGGAGTGCGTCGACCCTACGATGACGATCGGCTTCGGTCCCTCCGGCCAACCAAGTTCGTCGTTGCGCACCTCGCCATCGACCATGAAATCGGCAGCCGTTTCCCGCGCGTAGCCCAGTACCCCTTGCTCTCCGTCGATTTCAACATGATTGACCTCCGCACCGATCAGCCAGCGCAGCGTCTCTACTCTCGGCGTCTCATGCGCGGGTCGCTCGACGGCGCAGGGGTCTCGCACCAACCGCAGCGCAACCTCCATCATCGATTCTCGCCACTGCCCGGGCGGAACCACCCGGTATGCCGTGCACGCTCCCTCTATTATTCCAAAGCCGCCGTTCTGCGTTAGGCCGTGCACCGGAATCACCCTGGCCGATATTCCGTCGAAGGCCGTGTCCTGTTCCGCAATTCCGTCGCCCATCAGGTTCGCCTTCTCCAAGCACCCTGGCGGCGGGTCGACGAAATAGTGCGGCAGCAGCACAGGCGTGACGTCCTGCCCGTCCACAGCCTTCTCGCACCGTAGTTCCTGCGTCAGGGCCTCGAAGTCGGCGTGTGGCGTCCTCAGGTCGATGTCGAGGATGATTACGCCGGCATGGGGCCGAATTGCAGCAACCAGTTCCGCCAGCAACCGCTGCGGCGTCCCTGCCGCCGCACGTGGCGTCTGGAACGATGCCGGGCCAGCAACCTCGGTCCCGCACGACGTCCGAAATGCAGCCGGGCGCCATTCAGTCAGCGCCTCGCCGTCGATATCGACGAAAATTAGCGGGTGCACTGGACCGCTCGCTTTCAACGGCTCCGGAATACTTTTCAGATAAGCCTGCTCCTCGGACTTCACTAAACGATCAAGCGGTCCGAAATTGGTCAGGCGCAGCGCATACGTACCGATACAGACGACCACGGCAATGATGAAGGCCTGCATTCCCGCATCCCGGGCTTTTACAAAGGGCGTCGGTAGCTCGTCGACCTCTGCGCCCCCATCGCTCACGGTACCGGCTTGCCCGACGACACTGCCTTCAGCGCGAAGAAGTCGCTGCCCGCAAAGTAAAACGAAGGCTCCTGCATCAACTCGTCGCGGTTCAGCCGCGTTGCCATCTCGCGGCTGTGCGCCACCACGCTCTGGCGCATGTACGTTGCCAATTTATAAATATCGATCACCCCGGACTGCCCAAGGTCCGCCGCACCGTCGAACGCCTGCAGCAGGTACGAAGTGAACAGCCCGTGCTCGTTCATCCCGTCTCCGCCCGAATCTGCCGCCTGCCGGAACGCGCTCGACAGCACGAACCGTCCGCTTGCATGCCCCAGCCGGTTTGTGACCGTTGCATTCAGGTCCCGCCGCAGCACCGCATCCCCCGTCGCCGCCGTCGCGGAGTAGCAGGTGTCAAGAATGATCGCGACGCGGCTCGCCTGGATCGATTGCAGCAACGGCAGCAGAACCTCTTGGCTCAGCCCGTGCTGCTCGAAGATTTCTGACGCCATCGCTTCCCCGGCCGCTTCTGTCTGTGGGTGCAGTAACTGGTTCAGCCGCGCCGCATCGCCTCGCGCCAGGTCGCTACCGGCATAGTAATAACGTCCATCGACGCTCAGGCCGTGCCCGGCAAAGAAGATCACCGCCATATCGTCCGGCCGCGCTTGGTTCGCGATTTCCTGCAGCGCCGCCACGATCCGCGGCCGCGTCGCATCCGTTCCCACCAGCCGCACCACGATCGGCGCGTCATAGACTGGCGGGCTCGGCGACGTGAACACATCCGCCACCGCCGACGCATC
>JAYVTX010000287.1:0-4660 GCA_043788425.1 Rhodospirillales bacterium | reverse complement strand
GCTCACGAACTGGATATGCTCGTGGCCGCGGCCCACTTCGTCATCGACCAGCGCCACCAGGTCGTCGTCGTAGACGATCTTTTTGCGGTCGGCCAAGTCTTTAAAGCGGCGGAATGCGTCGTTCATCCGGTTGTCGCCGATCGCGCCGTAGCCCAACGATTGCAGCTTGTCCTTGAACGCGGCACGGCCCGAGTGCTTGCCCATCACCAAGCTCGACTTCGTTACGCCAACGCTTTCCGGAGTCATGATCTCATACGTGCCAGCGTGTTTCAGCATGCCGTCCTGGTGGATGCCGCTTTCATGGGCGAAGGCGTTGCGGCCGACGATCGCCTTGTTTGGCTGCACGTCGAAGCCGGTAATGGTGCTCAACAGCCTACTGGTGCGCATGATGCGGGTGGTCTCAATCCCGTGGATGTAGGGAGCCACATCCGGGCGGGTGCGGATGGCCATCGCCACCTCCTCCAGCGCGGCATTGCCGGCCCGTTCGCCAATCCCGTTGATCGTGCATTCGACCTGCCGCGCACCGGCAGCCAGAGCGGCCATCGTGTTCGCGACGGCCAGGCCCAGATCGTTATGGTTATGGGTGCTCAGCACTATGCCGTCAGCGCCCGGCACCCGCGCGCGTAGCATCGTGAAGATGCGGGTCATGTCTTCCGGCACGGCATAGCCCACCGTGTCCGGGACGTTGATGGTGGTTGCGCCGGCGCGGATCGCCGCCTCCACACAGCGGCATAGAAAATCTGGCTCTGTGCGGCTGCCATCTTCGGCCGACCATTCCACGTCGTCTGTGTGCTGCCGGGCCAGCGTCACACTATCGATCGTTAGTTGCAAAACGGCGTCAGGCTCCATCCGCAGCTTGTATTTCATGTGCAGCGGGCTGGTGCTCAGGAAGACATGGATCCGCCGGCGTTCTGCGCCCCGCAATGCCTCGGCCGCACGCAAGATGTCGGCCTGCCCAGTACGTGCCAAGCCGCAAATGACCGGGCCCCGGATGGCTTGCGCAATCGATTGCACACTTTCGAAATCACCTGGTGAGGCGATCGGGAACCCGGCCTCCATCACGTCCACGCCAAGCTCGGCCAATGCCTCTGCCATCCGCAGCTTTTCGCTCAGGTTCATGGAAAAGCCCGGCGACTGCTCGCCATCACGCAACGTGGTGTCAAAGACAATGATACGGGCCGGGTCCATGGCGCCGAAGCTGGGGTGGTTTATCATGATTGTATCCTGTGTCGGGGTGCGGGGGGCAGTCAGGGCGATCCCCTGAGCATGCCGGCGCCAATCAGCCCGGCAGGGCGCTCAGGGGCGGATAAGTCGAAGGAGGAGTGCAATCCCGGCGATGCGCAGCAGCACGCGACCGCACGAGCGGCACATCAGAAGCGGCAGGAGAAGCAACAAACCCATAAAGGTGACGCTAACCCACCCAAGCCAGCCGGGCAATCACTTCAGTTTTGACGAGGCCCAACGGCGCAATCAGCCACCGTCGCTCCGGCCCGGCGACGCTTCCGGTTCGCTCGTCGTCTTATTCAACGCCACAGACTCAACCAAATACAGCGGACGCTGTTTAGTTTCGTTGAAAACACGTCCCAAATACTCGCCGATCACCCCCAGCGTCATCAGCTGCACCCCACCCAGGAACAGAACCACGACCAGCAGGCTCGGGTAGCCCGGCACCGGGTTGCCGATCAGCAGGGTTCGAACCAGGATCAACGCGCCATAGATAACGGCGACAACAGCGACCAGCAGGCCGAAATACGTGGCGATTTTCAGCGGCATAACCGTGAAGCCGGTAATGCCATCGAGCGCGAAGTTCCATAGCCGCCAGTACGTCCACTTGGTCGTGCCCGCCGCCCGCGGCGCACGGTCGTACGGGACGGCGCAGGTTGGGTAGCCGACCCAGGCGAACAGCCCTTTCATAAAACGGTGCTGTTCCCGCAACCGCCCCAATGCCTCCACAACCCGGCGAGACATCAGCCGAAAGTCACCCGTATCGGGCGGCAGCGACACTCGGCCCACACCCTGCATCACTCGATAGAACGCGCGCGCCGTCCGGCGTTTGAACCAGCTATCGCCGTCGCGCGCCCGGCGCTGGGCATAAACCATGTCAAAGCCCTGCCGCCAGCGCCGCACAAGCTCCGGAATCAGCTCCGGCGGGTCTTGCAAATCGGCGTCGATCAGGATGACCGCGTCGCCCGTCGCGTGGTCGATACCGGCCGTCGCCGCCGCCTCCTTACCGAAATTGCGGCTGAGGTTGAGTACCGTAGCACCCGGCAATGTGTGCATGGCATCCAGCGTCGCGTCGGTGCTGCCGTCGTTCACATACAAAAGCATCCAATCCGTCCCTGTTTCCGCCAGCGCCGCGATGGCCCGGGCGTGAAACAGGGGCAAGACTTCGGCCTCGTTGTAACACGGCACGACAACGGTAAGCGTTTCCGCCACTTAGATGTCGGCGTAGCAGTGTGTTTCCGCGGCACCGCCGGGGTGGGTGACCGCGCCCAAATGCGCGGGGCCGACCAGCTGCGCGTACTTCCAGATCGTGCCGCTGTTGTAATCGGTCGTGCGCGGGGTCCAGGCGGCGCGCCGGGTCGCCAGCTCGGCATCGGTCAACATGACGTCCAGCGTGCCGGCGCCCGCGTCCAGCCGGATCCGGTCGCCGTTTTGCAACAGGGCGATCGGGCCACCCAACGCAGCCTCCGGCCCGACATGCCCCACGCAGAAGCCGCGCGTGGCCCCGCTGAAGCGCCCATCGGTAATCAGGGCCACGCTTTCGCCCATGCCCTGGCCGTAGATTGCGCTGGTGGTGCTCAGCATCTCCCGCATGCCGGGGCCGCCGCGGGGACCCTCATACCGAATGACGATCACGTCCCCGGCCTTGTACGCCCGGTCCTGGACAGCCTGGAACGCTTCTTCCTCGCTGTCGAAACACAGCGCGGAACCTTCGAACACCAGGTTTTGCATGCCGGCGACTTTTACGATCGCGCCGTCCGGTGCCAGATTGCCCCTCATGCCGACCACGCCGCCCGTCGGGCTGATGGGGTTCTGCACGGTATAGACGACGTCCTGATCACGCGGGAATACAATGTGCTCGTGGTTCTCCGCCAACGTCTTACCCGTGACGGTCATACAGTCGCCATGCAACAGGCCGCCATCCAGCAGCGACTTGATGATCACGGGGATGCCGCCGACGTTGTAGACGTCTAGCGCCACGTATTTGCCGCCGGGTTTCAGGTCGGCGATTAGGGGGGTGCGGCGCATGATCGCCACAACATCGTCCATTGTGAACCGCAGCCCGGCCTCGTGCGCCATGGCCGGCAAATGCAGCCCCGCATTGGTGCTACCCCCGGTTGCGGACACGATCACGGCGGCATTTTCCAGCGCCTTCATCGTCACGATGTCACGCGGACGCAGGCCACTTTCCAGCAGCGCCATCACTGCCCGCCCGCTTGCCGCCGCATAGTCGTCGCGGTCCTCATACATGGCGGGCGCACCGGCCGAACCCGGCAGGGCCAACCCGATCACCTCACTCACCATGGCCATCGTGTTGGCCGTGAACTGCCCGCCGCACGCGCCAGCCGACGGGCACGCCACACGTTCTAGTGCATGCAGCTCGCCATCGCCCATGGCTGCGGCCGAGTGCTTTCCGACCGCCTCAAACACATCAACCACCGTCACGTCCCTGTCGTTGTGCCGGCCCGGCAGGATCGATCCGCCATACATGAATACGCTGGGCACGTTCAGCCGCAGCATCGCCATCATCATGGCCGGCAGTGTCTTGTCGCAACCGGCCAGCCCGACCAGCGCGTCGTAGCAGTGGCCACGCATCGTCAGCTCGACGCTGTCCGCAATCACATCGCGGCTGACCAGCGAGCTTTTCATCCCCTGGTGGCCCATCGCGATTCCGTCTGTCACGCTGATGGTCGTGAACTCGCGCGGCGTCCCACCCGCCTCGATCACGCCGCGCTTCACGGACTGTGCCTGGCGGTTCAGCGCGATGTTGCAGGGTGCGGCTTCGTTCCAACAGGTGGCGACACCGACGAAGGGCTGGTTGATTTGATCCTCCGTCAGACCCATCGCGTAATAATAGCTGCGGTGCGGCGCACGGCCGGGTCCCTCGGTTACATGGCGCGACGGCAGATGGGACTTATCCCAACGGTTCTTGAGCATTAGCGTTTCCTCGGGCGTGTAGCGCTATTGTCTGCCGGGTGCGCCGATCGAACAAGGGGTCACGCTGCCGCCAAAACCGCCCTGAGGTTACGGTCAGCGATTGCGAACACCCCGCGATCGCCACTGACCATCAGCGCCGCGATCACACCATCGACTAGCAGCAGTAACTGCCGCGCCAGCAGCGCCGGTTCTGCAAAGCCAGCCGCGCTGGCATGCCCGGCCAAAACGGACAGGATCTGCAAATGGTGTTCTGCCGCAAGCTCCCGAAGCCAGGCTTCACCCTTTGCATGTTCCGCTACGGCATTCATAAAAGCGCATCCGTAGAACGGGCGCTCGGTGCAGATGCGTTCCAGCGCGGCAACAACCTGCGTCAGGGGGGCCGGCCCCGCCAGGCCTGCGTTGAACAGAGCGCGCCACTCCGCGCCTTCCTGCAGTAGAACCTCGCGAAGTAGCGCCTGCTTGCTGCCAAACCGGGCGTACAGCGTCATCTTTGAGGCAT
>JAYVTX010000286.1:0-2968 GCA_043788425.1 Rhodospirillales bacterium | reverse complement strand
CGCAACTGGGCCAAGGCCGTATACAATTTCAAGTGGGTTCCGGTCACCGACCCCGCGGGTAAGGTCCATCAGACAATAGACTACCCCGGCCTTCCTGTGGACCACGCGCAAACCCAGCGCAACTGGGGCGTGCTGAAGGACATTCGCGTTCAGGTACGCCCGCATTTCGGGACCATGGGCCTGGCACCGAAGGAGGCCGACTACGTCAATTCCATCCCGCCGAGCTACACCGGCGGCAACATAGACAACTGGCGCATCGGCAAGGGCGCGACGATGTACTACCCCGTCGCAGTGGAAGGTGCGCTGCTCTCGGTTGGCGATCCCCACGCCAGTCAGGGGGACTCCGAACTGTGCGGCACTGCCATCGAATGCTCGCTAACCGGCACTTTCCAGCTCATCCTGCATAAGAAAGCCGACCTAGCCGGGACCGCGCTTGAGTCGTTAGACTTCCCGATGATCGAGACACAAGACGACTGGGTGATGTCGGGCTTCAGCTACCCGAACTACCTGGCCGATCTCGGATCCGCTGCGCAGAGCGACATCTTCGCGAAGTCCTCGATTGACCTCGCGATGCGCGACGCTTTTCGCAAAATGCGCGGATTCCTAATGAATGCGAAGAAGCTGACGGAGGACGAGGCGGTATCACTGATGTCGGTGGCTGTGGACTTTGGGATCACGCAAGTCGTGGATGGGAACTGGGGCGTTCACGCCATCATCAAGAAGAATGTCTTCGCCGGCTCGTCCATCTAACCAGGCGATGTGGAAAAACTAAAATTGAGAACGGCGTGGTTCAAGTTCGGGGCTCTTCTGCTTTCTCAGAGCCCGTTTGCGTTATCATAGTGCGAGCAGCCGCCTGTGGTTTGGATGCAAGGCGGGGTGCAGCATGGGGCGGGTTATGACGAGTGACGCGCCCCTCAGGATCTGTGACTGAACTCTGTGACGCGCAGGTCGATGAGCGTTGCGGCGAGATGGGCGAAGCTCATCCAACTCTGGCGCGTCTTGTCGCGCCGGAGTGCGATGCGGCCCCAGTCCTTCACCTTCGAGAACCGGTTCTCGACGTGGTGGCGGCGGGCGTAGATCGCCTTATCCCAGGGCGGTCGGTCCACCATGCCGAGCTTTGGTGGGGTATGGACGGCGCAGCCATCGGCTGCGAGCGCGGCGCGCAGCTTGGCCGACACGTAGCCGCGGTCGAGGGCTACGTCACGAGCCGGGATGCCCGAGACGAGAGCCGGCGCGTGGCGCAGGTCGGAGTGCTGGCCGGGGCTTGGCATGAGCCGCAGGATGCGGCCCGCGCCGTCCGCGCCGGCATGGAGCTTGGAGCACAGGCCGCCGCGGCTGCGCCCCGGGCACTCCGTCCCGGCGCCGCTCCGGCGTCGAGGATTTTTCCCAAGAAGGTTCTGCTACTCATTTTATTGACGAGTTCGTGTCGATACCGTATTTAAAAGAAAGACTCCTGGGAGGAAGCAATGTCACAAGGGACCGACACGTCCACGCATTTTGCAACCTTGCATTCGGCCGAAGCCACTACTTACCGCAAGGTCACCATGCGGCTGCTGCCGTTCTTGTTCCTTTGTTATCTCAGCGCTTATCTTGATCGGGTCAACGTGGCCTTCGCCAAGCTACAGATGCTCGACGAATTGAAATTCAGCGAGCAAACGTACGCGTTTGGCGCTAGCGTCTTCTTTATCGGTTATGTTTTGGTGGAAGTGCCAAGCAACATCATTCTTCATAGGGTTGGCGCCCGACTTTGGATCGCGCGGATCATGATCAGCTGGGCGGTGCTGTCTGGCAGTATGGCCTTCGTCCACACGCCGCTTAGCTTCTATATTGTCCGTTTTCTGCTCGGAGTCGCCGAGGCAGGCTTTATTCCCGGCGTGCTATTATACCTTACTTACTGGTATCCGGCCCGGCGGCGCGGGCGCATTACCGCACTCTTCCTAACCGCCATACCGATGGCGAGCGTCTTTGGCGGGCCGATCTCTGGTTGGATTTTAAGTGCAGCTAACGGGGCCTACGGGTTCAGCAACTGGCAACTCCTGTTCCTGATCGAGGCAGTGCCCTCGCTGGTGCTCGGTGTAATGACGCTGTTCTACCTCGACAACCGTGTCGCCTCTGCCAAGTGGTTAAGCGCGGACGAAAAGCGGATCGTCGCCGACGCGGTCGACCACGAGGAGAAAGAGAAAGAGAACCTGTCACAGCTGTCGGCGGCATTCCGTACTCCCCGGGTATGGTTGCTGGGGCTGATCTACTTCGGCATCGTGTGCGGCATCTATCTGAACAGCTTTTGGGTGCCGACCATCATCAGGCAGACGGGCGTGTCCGACCCGCTTAACATCGGTCTACTGACTGCGATACCTTATTTGGCTGCCGTAGTCTCGATGATCGCTCTTAACAGCCACGCGGACCGTGTGCGCGAGCGCCGCTGGCACACGGTAGTGCCATGCCTGATTACCGCCATCGGCTTCGCGTTCACAGCGTGGGCCGGCGGCAACACAGTATTGGCGATGGTTGGGCTGGTGATGGCCGTCGCTGGGGCATCAAGTGCGCAGGCCGCATTTTGGAGCCTGCCCGGCGCCTTTCTTGGCGGCACGGCCGCCGCGGCCGGGATCGCATTGGTCAATTCGCTGGGCAACCTTGCGGGCTTCACGACCAACAACATCGTTGGCTGGTTGGCCGGCGTGACGCACAGTAATTCAACCAGCCTATACCTTTTTGCGGCCGTGCTGGTGGTGAGCGGAGCGCTCGTGCTCACAATCCCTGCCCGCTTTGTGAACAAGTAGGAGGTGGCGCGCTGATGATTGTCGAAAACGAGTTGATCGGCGGACGTCCCGGCATCGTATGGCCAGCCACTCGTTTAACGCCTCGAAGTCGGCGAACTGGGTCAGCGGGGTGAGCAGCCACTCAAGGATGTTGCCACCCTATATCGCGACAACCTGGATGAGAATCGTAATGCCTCATCGAGACATGT
>JAYVTX010000285.1:0-11039 GCA_043788425.1 Rhodospirillales bacterium | reverse complement strand
GATGCGGCGGGGGGGCTGACGGATTTGGGCCGGTTATCGGACATGCTAGGCCGGGTTGCGGGCCGGGTGCGGCACGTGGCGCTGGACCGCGTATCGCCGTTGGCGGTCCCGATCCTGCTGGACCTTGGGCGGGAAAGCGTGCGCACGGCAGGGGGTGAGGACGATTTGCTGGCAGAGACTGAGGCGCTGATTGCCGAGGCGACCGGCCTTGCCGAGCCAAGCCAGGCGCCGATGCGGGTGCATCCCGTGCACCGTTCCAACCTTGCGGTTTTGCAGCGCAAGCCGCGCAACCGAAAGCCGCTTGGCCCAGGGCGCGACGCGAAAAGCGGCTGGCCGTTGAATGCGCCAGCCGATGGGGACCGGGACGAAGTGGACCGGGACGAAGTGGACCGGGACGAAGTGGAACAGGCCGAGGTGGAGCAAGTATGACGCCGCTACATTTCCGGGGCGAGCGGCTTATGCTCGATCCGCTCGGTGCCGTGTGGTGGCCGGCCGCTCGGCTGCTGGCGGTGGCGGATTTGCATTTGGAAAAGGGCTCGGCCGCCGCGACGGAGGGCCGGCTGGTACCACCGTGGGACACGCGCGTAACCCTGGACCGCCTGGCCCTGCTGCTGCGCCGCCATCGCCCGGCCCGCGTCGTGGCCCTGGGCGACAGCTTTCACGACGTTCACGGCGCCGGCCGGATGCAGCCCGGCGACGCCACGCGCCTACACGCCATGGCAGCCGCAACCCAGTTCGTCTGGGTGCTCGGCAACCACGACCCTGCCCCAGCCGGCGTTGCGGGTGCGGTCACAGAAGCCTGGACGGAGGGGCCGTTCACATTCCGGCATGAGGCGGTGCGCGGTGCCGAGGGTGAGCTGTGCGGCCACCACCACCCCAAGGCAAGCGTTGTCACCCGCGCCTGCACCATCACCCGGCCGTGCTTCGTGGCCGATCAGCGCCGGCTGATGCTGCCGTCGTTGGGTGCATATACCGGCGGACTGGATTTGCAGCACCCCGCCATTGCTGGGCTGTTTTCGCGGACCGGGCGCGCATTCCTGCTCGGCCAGGACCGGCTGTTCAGCTTTGCCTTAACGCAGACGGTGCCGGGCGCGCGGGCTGTTGCTGCTACCCGGGTGATGCACCTATCTTAGTATCATGACGAAGCTTACGCCCGCAATCGCTTGGTACCGCCAGGATTTACGTGTTCAGGACCATCCCGCGCTGAACGCCGCCGCCGCCGGGGGCCGGCCGGTGGTGGCCGTGTATGTGCTGGACGATACGTCGCCGGGCATGTGGAAACTCGGCGGGGCAGCGCGCTGGTGGCTACATCACAGCCTGGCATCGCTGGACCGCAGCCTACGCGCGCGCGGCGGACAGTTGGTGCTGCGCCGGGGTTCGGCGGCCGTCATCATCCCCGCGTTGGCGCAGGAACTGGGTGCGACGGAGGTTCATGCCGGCCGCATGCACGAGCCGTGGGCACGCGAAGCCGACGCCCTGGTGGCCGACGCGCTGCGCGGAGTGGGTGCCAAGCTCACGCTACACCGCACGTCGACTCTGTTCGACATGGACGTGGTGCGCACCAAAACCGGTGGTGTGTACGGCGTCTACACCCCGTTCGCCCGCACCGCCCGTTCTATAATGCCCGACCCGTTGGTGACGGCACCCGAGCGTCTGGCTGGTCCCTGCGTGCCGTCCGATACGCTGGCCGACCTGGCGCTGCTGCCGACCAAGCCCGACTGGTCCGGCAGTTTCGACTGGCAGGTTGGAGAGATCGCAGCCCAAGCGCGCCTGGCCGCGTTCCTCGACCGCGCCGTGCACGGCTACGACACCACCCGCAACCTGCCCGGCCAGCCCGGTACCAGCATGGTGAGCCCGCATCTGCATTGGGGCGAGTTGTCGCCGGGTCAGGTGTGGCATACGGCGCGGCAGGCGGCGGTGCAGACCGGCCAGGGACTCGAAATCTACTTAAACGAGATTTTGTGGCGCGAGTTCTCGGCCTACCTGCTGTGGCACCATCCGCATCTGCCGGAACAGCCCCTGCGGCCGGAGTTTGCGAAATTGCCGGTGCGGCATGATGCCGCGGAGCTGAAAGCCTGGCGCTGTGGGCAGACGGGTGTGCCGATCGTCGACGCCGGCATGCGGCAACTATGGGCGCTCGGCTGGATGCACAACCGCGTGCGGATGATTGCGGCGTCGTTCCTGGTCAAGCAGTTGCTGATGCCGTGGCAGGACGGGTCGGCGTGGTTCTGGGACACGCTGGTGGACGCCGATTTGGCCAGTAACAGCGCGGGCTGGCAGTGGATCGCCGGCTGCGGCACCGATAACTCTCCGTTTTTCCGCGTGTTCAACCCGGTGACCCAGGGCGAAAAGTTCGACACTGATGGGGCGTACGTGCGCCGCTGGGTGCCGGAGCTAGCGCGGTTGCCGAATGCCGTGTTGCACCAACCCTGGGCTGCGCCGGCCGACGTTCTGGCGCGGGCCGGTGTGCGATTGGGCGAGACTTATCCGGCCCCCCTGGTCGAGCTCGGCCCCGCGCGGCTGCGGGCGTTGGACGCGTTCAAGACATTGAGGGCGGGATGATACCGCCGGGCGTTGCATTACGGGTTATCGGCGATGTGCACGGCGATCTGCGCGCGTTCACGTCGGCCGTCGCGACCGACCGGTTCATCGTGCAACTGGGCGATCTGAGCGACCACGGCCCAGACAGCGCCGGCGTATTACGGCGAATGTTTCAGCTGATGGATGCGGGCCGCGGTCTGTTCGTGCTGGGCAATCACGATCGTAAGCTGGGCCGGGCCCTGGCCGGGCAAGCGGTACGGTCCGATGCGGCGTTACAGGCAACACTGGGACAGTTGGACGACCCGCTGCGGGAGCGTGCGCTGGTTGAGGTCGCGCGGGCGCCCGCGTGGCTCGTGTCGGGCGCGATGGCGTTCGTGCATGGCGGCTTCCATCCGGCCATGTTGACCGAACCGCCGCCGCCGCCGTTGGGCCGGGTCGACCCACTATTATCCCGCGCGCTGTTTGGCGAGACGACGGGCCGCATGCAGCCGGATGGCTATCCGGAGCGGGTGCTGCGCTGGGTGGACCGGATCCCCGCCGGGCTTACGGTCTATTGCGGGCACGATCAGCGCAGTACCGATGGACGCCCATACCGTCGTGCAGGGGCGTCGGGCGGTATGGCCGTATTTATGGATACAGGTGCTGGCAAAGGCGGGCATTTGAGCTGGGTGGATTTGCCCGGCACAGATTAGCCGTGGTTACTCTTCAGCGAATGCGATCGAACACTTCCCGGGTCGTTTCTGGACAGTCGAAACCTAAATCAAGCACGGCGGCGCTTGCGGTATTATGACGCACCAGCGCGAGCCCCTGGTCGAACGCCGCGCCGCCCTTGGCCAATAACAGATCGTTGACTGAGCCATCGGCGAAGATGAGTTCGACAGACTTGGTTATGACGCCCCGGTTGCCCCGGCGGCGGGCCAGCCGCTTGGTGGCGACGGCGCGCCAGGGCTGGAGGAGTGTGGGGCTGCGGTTTTCAGTCTGGACCACGCCCGCCGCCGTCAACGTCCAAGATCGATAGGGTACATGCCTACCGGCAAAAGCGGCGACGTGCAGTAGGCCAAGCCCGACGAGCCAGGCCGAACTGGGTTGGATCAGCCCCATCGCGCGCCCGGTCGATCCCTCCCGCTGTCACATCGTGCGCAGTAATGGATACGCAACAAAGCCATCGAATAACGCTGTCAGAAGATCCGCGACCACGTAGCCATAGGCGGCCGACAGGACGCCCTCGTCAGGGATACTTACCGCGGCCGTCCAGTCGCTTATGCCACTCTGGAACGCAAAGATTGGGACTGCTACGGCCACCGTGGACGAGCGGCGAAGGTTTTCGGCCAAGGTCGGCGGCGCGGGCTGGAGCCGGCTGCGCTCGGCAGACTTAACCCGTGCCTCGTAGGTCCGGCAAATCAAAGCGGTCGTGCGATCGCCGGTTCGCCGTCACCACGGAGAGGCCACGATCACCGGATCCACATCAGACAAACCTGAAGATGACCACCATCAACGCCGTGTATAGCAGCAAACAAATCGCGAGAACCGAAAGCTGGCTGTAGCCACCAAAAAACGTCTCAGCAGCCTTATTCTTTAAGACGGTCAGCAACGAAGGCCAGGTGTAGGAAACGAAATCGCCCTGCGAGAGGACGTTGATCAGCTTACCCTCGGCACTGACGACTGGCAGATGTCGGAACCGCTCGTTGGACATGATGCTCAGCCAATCCACGACTTCGTCATCCTCGCGCGCAGTCCGGACCTTGTCGGTCATAATAGCCGAAAGAATCGTGGTTTTTTGATCCATGTTGTCACGCAATAGCCGGCGCAGCAGATCGCGCTCGGTGACAATACCGCGTACCTGGCTGTTATCATCGACGATGACGACAGAGCCGATGTTCTTATCCGCCATCACTGTCACGGCCGACGATACCAGATCGTTCTCACGCAATGTGAACGGGGTCGGCTTGGTCTTGAATTCCGGACGGTCTTTTATCTTCACAGTTCGCTCCTTAAAAACTTGGCCTCACGCACCGGCATGGCTACGATCACCGCGAATGCGCCTGGATACAACTGCATTCGCCGCTAAAACCCCACCGCGTCCCCACCCTTCAACGCCAGCATCTCCCGCGCCTGCGCCGGCGTCGCGATGGTCAAGCCTAGGCCTTCGATAATCTGGCGCACCAGACGCACCTGCACCGCACTCGACGTTGCCAGCTGGCCCGGGCCGGCCCACAGGCTGTCCTCCAACCCCACCCGCACGTTGCCCCCCATGGACGCTGCCATGGCCGCGATCCGCAGTTGTGCCGCCCCGGCACCCAGCACCGACCATTGATATTGATCGCCAAACAGCCGGTCAGCAGTGCGTCGCATGTGGGCCACGTCCTCTGGGTGCGTACCGATACCGCCCAGAATGCCGAATACTGTCTGGATGAACAGCGGCGGTTTTACTAAGCCACGGTCCAAAAAGTGCTTCAGATTATACAGGTGCGAGGTGTCGTAGCACTCGAACTCAAACCGAGTGTTGTTGCCCGCGCAGGTAGTCAGAATGTACTCGATGTCAGCAAAGCTATTGCGGAACACCAGGTCACGTGTGGCCTCCAGCGCCGGGCGCTCCCAGTCGTGTTTGAACTCTTTGTAGCGGTTCAGCAGGTGAAACAAGGCGAAGTTCATGCTGCCCATGTTCAGGCTCGCGACCTCTGGCCGTAGCTCGGCGGCCGGGCGGGCACGGTCGGCGACGGACATGAACGGGCTGCCGCCGCTGGTGATGTTGATGACCGCGTCGGTTTGCTGGCGGATGCGCGGCAGGAACTGGCGGAACGCTTCCGGGGTTTGATCTGGCTTGCCGCTGACCGGGTCGCGGGCGTGAAGGTGGATGATCGCGGCCCCGGCCTCTGCCGCGCCCACCGCGTCGGCCGTGATCTGGTCGGGCGTGATCGGCAGGTATTCCGACATGCTGGGCGTGTGGATGGCGCCCGTGCAGGCGCAGGTGATGATGACCGGAGCGCGCGCCATCATGGCACCATGATCGTGCTGCCGGTGGTGCGGCCCGCTTCCAAATCGCGGTGCACCTGCTGCGCGTCGGCCAGCGCATAACGCTGCCCGATATGCGCGGTCATGGCGCCGGATTGCAGGAAGCCCAGCACGGTCCCGGCACTTTTCAGCAGATCCTCCCTCGTTGCCGTATAGGCATTCAGGCTTGGCCGCGTGACGTATAACGACCCGCGCTTCACCAGCTCACCAAGGTCGAAGGGCGGCACGGCACCGGTTGTGTTGCCGAACGACACCATGGTGCCGCGGGGGCGCAGCAGATCGAGCGACTGCGTCCACGTGTCCTTACCCACGCTGTCGAACACGGCCGGCAGCATGGCCCCACCCGTAATCTCCCGCACGCGCGCCACCACGTTATCCGTCCGGCGATCCAGCACGGTGTGGTACCCCGCCGCCCGCGCCGCCGCGCACTTCTCGGCCCCTGCCGCAACGCCGATCAAGTTTATACCACGCAGCTTCGCCCATTGCCCGGCGAACAGCCCAATCCCACCCGCGGCGGCGTACATCAGCGCGTAATCCCCGGATTTCAGCGCCACGGTGCGATCGAGCAGGTATTCGACCGTCATACCCTTTAGCATCGATGCGGCCGCAGCTTCATCCGTGACGCCATCGGGGATCGCTACCAGCCGGTCGGCCGGGAAATTACGCCGCTCGCAATACGAACCGGGTGCAACCCCGGCATAGGCGACGCGTGCGCCGGGCACCCATAGGGTTACGCCGGGTCCCACAGCCTCGACAACGCCCGCCCCCTCCGTCCCATTACCCATTGGCAGGGGGATCGGGTACAGGCCGATGCGGTGATAGACGTCGATAAAGTTTACACCGATGGCGGTGTGACGGATCTGGACCTCACCCGCGCCCGGCGGCGGCAGGTCGATCGTTTCGAGGTGCATGACCTCTGGCCCGCCCGGCTGGTGCAGGCGAATGGCGCGTGTTTGTACCATGACGTTCCCCAATTTTGGTGCAGCTTCGGCCAGTGAGCGGGGATGAGCAAGGTGCTGGTAGCGACGGACGGATTTGAACCGCCGACCAAGAGATTATGATTCTCCTGCTCTACCGCTGAGCTACGTCGCCAGGGCCGTGTGCGGTATGCCGGATCACCGGGGACGCGTCAATTTCGCAGTGTGAGATTGACGGGTACGGACGGCATGCCGGATCTGGCACGATCGGCACCGAACACTTTCTTTACATCGCCTACACCGGCAAACCGCGTGCCGCGATGGCGGCCATGATCACGTCGCGGTCGTAAACCCCGCACGCGCTGCCCGTTCCGGCCAAAAACTGCCGGAACACGGCAAAATGGGTCTGCGACACCGCATACAACCGCCGCAACTCGGCCAATGGATCGGCATGGTCGTCGACTCGTAGATCGAGGTCCGGGTAAGGATCGCGTGACGCGACTTTCAGCGCCGCCGACTGCTTGCCGCGCTTGTCGCCACCCGCGGCCTCACCGGCCGCTAGCGCCGCCATCAGCCGCTCCGCCATCGGACCCGGCGTTGCGGCAAACACATCCAGCGTCCGGTCCAGCACCGCCGCACCCGCCAGCATGTTGCCGGCCACCGAGACGTCGACGCCGCGTATCTGCCCGCACCAACCCACGCACCCCTCCCCCGTGTGCTGGCCAATGCGCCCAGCGGCGTCGATCGTGTGAATTTGCCGCACCGCCCGCCCGTCATCGGAGGCCAACAGCTCCGGCAGCAGCGTGGCCGGGTCCGAGCCAGCGCGCAGGCGGGGTATGCCGTACCAGGCCAGCATGGGATTTATCAGAGCCTGAGTGGCGAGGGCGCCAACGCCACCCTCGACATGCAAACATAGCGCGCCCACGGCAAAGAAGCGGGTCGCCACCGCGCCGCCCAGCACGTCGCCGTCACGCGCCAAGATGGACCAGGTCATCGCCACACCAACAATGCACGCTCCAACCGGCCGAGCACCCACGCGACCGTCAGGCCCAGGGCGGACAGCACAACAATTCCCGCCATCAAGTTCTCCACATCGTAAAGATTGCCCGCCTGCAACACGAACGCGCCAATGCCCCGCTCGGCCCCAATCATCTCGGCCGCGACTAGCAAGATTATGGCGATTGACGATGTGACACGAAATCCGGTCAGCACGGTCGGTAATGCGCCGGGCAGGATGACGTGGCGTAGGATCGCCCAGCGCGACAGCCCGAACGCCTGACCCATCCGCACCAGGTTTCGCGGCACGGCATCCACCCCGGCCGCGGTCGTCAGCACGGTGGGAAAGAACACGCCGAACGCCAGGGTCATGATCTTCGACCCCTCACCAATTCCAAACCATAGGATAAACAGCGGTACAAGCGCGATCTTTGGAATGGGAAACAGCGCCGACACGACGGCCATTCCCGGGCTACGCGCCATGGTAAAAACGCCGATCGCCACACCCAGCATCAGCCCAGCGCACGTCCCCGCCGCCCAACCGATCGCCAATCGCTGTAACGACGCCGATACATGCCGCCACAGCTCACCCGATCGCGCCAGATCGCCCAGCGCGCCTGCGATTGCTAGCGGGGGCGGTAGGAATAACGAGCCGATCCACCCGGCCGACGCCGCCCCCTGCCACGCCAGCAGCAGCCCGATCAGCGTCGCCGCGCCCACGGCCGGGATTGACCGGGGCGCGAAGCCGCCGGCCCGGAACGGCACGATCTCAGGCATCGACCCGCTCTCGCGCCGCAGCCGCTGCATCGTCGCGTATGAGGTCCCATAACTGCGCCTCGATCGCCAGCAAATCGGGGTCGGTTGCGCGGCGTCCCGCAATCGGACGGGCGATGTCGAACACGGCCCGCACCCGGCCCGGACGCCGCGACAGCACGGCGATGCGGTGGCCCAGGCGCACAGCCTCACTCAGCGAATGGGTCACATACAACGTCGTCACACCGGCCTGGTCGATCAATTCGGCAAAATCGTCGAGCAGTAGCGCCCGGGTCTGGGCGTCCAGCGCCGATAACGGCTCGTCCATCAGCAGCACGGCCGGATTGACCGCCAGTGCCCGCGCAATGCCAACCCGCTGCTTCATCCCACCCGATAGCTGCCGGGGCCAGGCGTCCGCAAACTCGGTCAGGCCCAGTTGCGCCAGCACCGCCGCCACCCGCACCGCCCTTGCTGACGCTTCCAAATGCGGGCGCAGCACCAGGTCGACGTTGCCTGCCACTGTCCGCCACGGCAGCAAAGCAAAATCCTGAAACACCGGCGTCAGTGCATTCAGGCACCCGTCCGGTGGCGCGCCCGACAGCACCGCCTGCCCAGCATCCGGACGGATCAGCCCGGCGGCAATGCCCAGCAGCGTGCTCTTGCCACACCCGCTCGGCCCCACCAGCACCAGCACGCGACCGGGTTCGGCGACCAGCGAGACGTCGTCCAGCACCCTAAGCGCGCCGTAGCGGTGGCAAACCTTCTCGATCGATAGACCGAGTGTCACATCGTCCCCAAAAACCGGTCATCGATCAATTCGGTCGCCACCGCCTGCGTTTTGACCAGCCCCTGCGCCTTGAACCAGCCCAGTTGCGCGGCCACGTCCAACGCGTCGAGCTTCGCACCCGCATCGTAATACCCGGCGTCTGCCACAATTCTTCGGGCACCATCGGGATCGCTGGTAAAAACGTATTTCTGGATCAGGGGCACCAGGGTCGCCGGGTCGCCGCCCAGCAGGAACGCAGCGCGGTATTCGTCGACAGCGCGGGCATACGCGCGGGCGAAGCGGTGCAGCGTATCGGGCTGGTTCACTACGACGGCCGTGGGCGCGAACACGGCCGTGATTTGATACGGCGCGATATCTCCAAGCCAAGCGATAATCCGCGCCTCGCCCCGGGTGGCCAGGGGCTTCGCCTGGCTCGCAATCGCCACGGTCGCGTCCACCTGCCCGGTGCTGACGGCAGCAAGCATGTTGCCGATGGTCTGCAACGGACGCAGCGTTATCCGCGACAGGTCGAACCCGGCCCGCTCCGCAACGCGCCCCATAATGTAGTGAAAACTCGACCCAAACTGGGTGATGCCCACGCTGTGACCGGCCAGATCCGCGATGGTCGTGATGCCCGATGCGCGGCTAGCGAGGATGGCCGTGCCCTCGAATCCCGGGCGCTCGTGCAAGCCGCCGCCGATCACCTTCAGCACGCCCCGGCCCGCCAGTGAGAAGAACCCGCCCGTCAGCGCTGTAATACCGACGTCGATGTCACCGCTGACGGCCGCCGCCGCGATGGGCTGCGCGGCTTCGAAGAACCTGAACTGCAGGTCTAGGCCCTGTTCTGCGAAATAGCCGCGCTCCATCGCGATATAAAGCGGCGCGGGGGAAAGGGTGTGCAGCAGGCCGATGCGCAGCGGGATTGCCGCGTGTGCTGGTGTCGCCACGGCAACGGCGGCGGCCAACAGTGTTCGGCGGTGCAGCATTCTTCCCCCAATTCCTTCGCCACATAGGTTGCACACCGCGGCCCGCCCGCCCATACCCTGCGCCATGCCCCCGCCCCTATTGCTGCTGCAAGACATCCACCTCGCCCTCGGTTCGGCACCCTTGCTGTGCGGGGCTGAACTTGGCGTCAGCGCCGGTGAGCGCCTGTGCCTTGTGGGCCGTAACGGCTCGGGCAAAAGCACGCTGCTGAAGATTGCGGCCGGGCTGTTGAAACAGGATGGCGGCACCCGCTTTCTGCAACCCGGCACGACGGTGCGGTATTTGCCGCAGGAGCCGGATTTGGCCGGGTTCGCGACCACGCTGGCCTATGTCGAGGCCGGGATGGGTCCCAATGACGACCATCATCGCGGTTCGGCGCTGCTCCATCAGCTCGGCCTCGATGGGACCGAGGACCCGGCCCATTTGTCTGGTGGTCAGCTCCGCCGCGCCGCCCTCGCCCGCACGCTGGCCCCCTCGCCGGACCTGCTGCTGCTGGACGAGCCGACCAACCACCTCGATCTGCCAGCTATCGAGTGGCTAGAGCAGGAGTTACGGTCGTTGCGTGCCGGCATCGTGCTGATCAGCCATGACCGGCGCCTATTGGAAACGCTGTCGCGCAGCCTGGTCTGGCTCGATGGCGGTACAACCCGGCGGATTGACCGCGGCTTCGCCCATTTCGAGCAATGGCGCGATGAGGTTGAGGCCCAAACCGAACGCGACACCCACAAATTGGGCAGGCAGATCGAGCGGGAGGAGGACTGGCTCCGCTACGGTGTTACCGCCCGGCGGAAACGCAACGTCCGCCGCCTGGGTGAGCTGGGCGCGCTGCGGCAAAAGCGGCGTGAGATCGGGGGCGTGCAGTCCGGCCTGCGCATGGCCGCGGCGGAGGCGGATGTTTCGGGCAAGCTGGTTGCCGTGGCCGAGCACGTCACCCGCGCCTATGACGACGGTGCCTCGGTGGTACAGGATTTGACATTACGGGTACTGCGCGGCGACAGGCTGGGCATTATCGGCCCGAACGGCGCGGGTAAAACGACACTGCTAAAACTGCTGACGGGCGTGGACCAACC
>JAYVTX010000284.1:0-5332 GCA_043788425.1 Rhodospirillales bacterium | reverse complement strand
GCGCCGGCCCGAAGCGGTCTTTTTGACTGGTGACGCTGCGTCTGCATTGCGCATGGCCGGTGGGCCGTGGGCGTTCCTGGGCCTGATGGGCGATCGCGCCATGTTTGCCGTCGATGTCAGCGCGGTCGAGGATCCGCTGCCGCTATTGCCAGAAAGCCAGGGCCGGTTTGAGGATTTGCGCATGCTTGGCGCCGGCCTGCCGGAGCAGGATGCGGCCATCCTGGCCCATGCACGGGGACTGATGCACTGGCGGCTGCGTCACAAATTCTGTGGCGTGTGTGGCGGGCTGTGTGAACCACGCAGCGCCGGGCACGCGATGACCTGCACGGTGTGCGGCGCACAGCACTTCCCGCGCACCGACCCGGCCGTGATCATGCTTGTCCACCGCGGTGACCGGGCGCTGCTGGGCCATAGCCCGCGTTTCCCATCGCCGACCATGTACTCGACGCTCGCCGGTTTCGTCGAGCCTGGCGAAAGCCTGGAGGAGGCGGTCGCCCGCGAAGTGCTGGAGGAGACGGCCGTGCGCGTCGGTACCATACGCTATCACAGCAGCCAGCCCTGGCCGTTTCCCAGCAGTGTCATGCTGGGTTTCTATGCCGAGGCGACGAGCGAGCAGATCACCATAGACACGACCGAGCTATCCGACGCGCGCTGGTTCACCCGGGCCGAGCTACAGACGCCCGATATCCACGGTTTCCAGCTTCCCCGCCGCGACAGCATCGCCCGGCGATTGATCGAGGATTGGGTGTCGCACCGATGAGAGCCATTTTGACTCTTCTACTACTGGCCGCCTGCGCCAAACCCGCCGACCCTAATCCAGCAGCCCCCGCCGTTTTGGCACGATGCGAGGGAGAGGCCGACCAGGACCCCGTCGTCCGACTGCTGCGGATGAAGGGCGCCGGGAACGAGCTGTTTTTGCAGGAACACCAGGACGACCTACGCATCGCCCGGGCCGACGCATTACGCGGTTGCCTGCGCGGCCGGGGCACCGGTCCGCGTGGGGGTGTCGAGCGGCAGCGCCAGGAGGGCTAATCTGGCTATACTGGGAAGACTGGGATCGATCCTAAATGCGGATTGACTCCCGTGTACGCCAATACCGACGTCGACTGCGTCACGGGCGCGTACACGTCGCGGGCGATGACGTTGTTTAGGTGCTCGGGCGATTCCGAGAAACTTATCATGAGATCCGCCTGTGACAGCCGCCCGTTGCGCAGCGCATCCAGGAAGTTTGCCTCTCCTGGTGCATCGGCCGCGCGATGGAGCGTGTTGACGTAGTAGGCGTCGACCAGCGCCTTGTCGGATGCGCCACCGTAGCGCTGGGCGAACTCTGGCGAGCCGATGAAGCTCATTGCCGCCTGTTGCAGGGTCATGCCGTTCAGTATTGCGTGGGTGAATGCGCTGTAGCCCGACGAATCCGGGGCACGGCCGAAAGCGGTGTCATACAGCCGCTCCATCTGCGCCTCGGCCGTGGCAGCGTAAGCGGTGTTGGCGCTCGCCTCCAACCCGGCCCGGTTCTCAGGCGAGTCTGCGAACGAGATCAGCAACGTTGTGCGACTGGTTCCACCTGCCAACGCACCGAGGTGCGCCTGTGCCCCCGGAGCGTCTGGCGCGCGGTGCAGGACATTCGCGTAGAGCGCAGTCACGTAATCCGTATCGGAAACAGCCGCGCCGTAATGGGCCGCGTATTCCGGTGATGTAAGGATGCCGTCCGCAATGTTATTGAGGCTCGTGCCATTCAGCAGCGCGCGTGCGGCATTCAGCAGCCCTGGGCCATCTGCGCCCCGGCCGAGCCCGGCCAAATAGAGCCGTGCGACGGAATGCTCCGCCACTTCCTGATCGGACAGCATCGCGAGGCCTGAATCGCGCAGAACAGCCACATCCAGCGACTGAATGGTCGCGGCCTGCTGCAAATAGCTCATAACGCTAACGCTGCCCGGGACGTAGGGGTGCGCGTAGCTTGGGGCGTCCATGGGGATGGCACGGCCATACTGGGCCACGGCGTTCGGCCCGGTAAACGTCTCGGTGCCACCCACATAGCTGATGTTGTTATCGAATAGCGTTCGCCCGAAGCCTGACGGAGCGCCGTAGAAGCCGAGAAAGTGGCCAATCTCGTGTTCGATTACTTGCAAACCGGCGGCAGCATGGGGAGTGGTCGCGCTGTAAACCAAATCAAAGAACGATTGATCAATCGCCAGCGTCGCCGACGTCTGGGCTTGGTTCAGCCGGGCTCCGGTTGCGATCTCATAAGCAAAGCCGGTCATTGCCAGGGGCGTGAACTTAGACCCACCGACTGGGATGAAGTCGGTAATGAGCGCGCTTGCGGCCTCGCCAGGTGGAAGGGGTGCGACCTTCACATTGATCGTGACCGCACCGAGCGGCGCATCCATGTGGCTCATCCACGCGGCAAAGGCCTGCTGGATCGTCGCCGTTAGGGCGCCAAAGCGGGGTGCGTTGGAACCATTCGGGTCGGCAAAGTTTAGATTTAAGGTTGTCATGGTCGCGCCTCTGTCGTCGCCCAATCGACCGCTACCATGGGCTTAACTGGCAATAAACCCGATTACCGGAATAAGAGTGTTAAGTTAAGTCGATCTAAATCCGTTCGATTAGCTTTTCACCAAATAACCCCTGCGGGCGCACCAGTAGAAACAGCAGCACGACGACGTAGGCGAGCCAGCTTTCGATCCCACCGCCCACCAAAGGCCCCCAGTAAAACTCCCCTAGCTTTTCGGTGCAGCCGATCACCAAACCCGCGACGATTACGCCGGGGACGGAGGTAAAGCCGCCCAGGATCAGCACTGGCAGCGCCTTCAGCGATACAATCTGCAGCGCGAAGCTAACGTTGCTGCGGGCACCCCACATGACCCCCGCGACCAGGGCCACAATGCCCGCCGCAAACCAGACGATGCGCCAGATTTGGTTCAGCGAAATCCCAACCGACAGCGCTGCCTTGTGACTATCCGCGACCGCCCGTAAGGCCCGGCCGACGCGGGTGCGTTGGAAAAACACGCCCAGCACGGCCACCATCAGCAGCGCAATCACGGCGGCGGCAATGTCCAGCTGTTGCAGTGATACATAGCCGCCGGCAAACGGGAACTCCCATGCGCCCGACGGCAGGCCTAACGCTTCGGCCGGCATCGTCTTGGGCTCGCCGCCAAACACGAGCTCGCCAAATCCGATCAGGACGTAGGTCAGGCCGAATGTCGCCATGAACAGCACGATGTCGGGCTGGTTCACCAGTGGGCGCAGCACAACCCGTTCGACGGCCACGGCCAGCACGCCCATCACGCCAAGCGCCAGTAGCAGGGCCAACGGCGCCGGTACGCCCCGTTCGTACAGGCCGACCAGCGTCAATGCCGCAAACACGACCATGATGCCCTGGGCAAAGTTGAACACACCCGACGCCTTGTAGATCAGCACAAAACCCAGCGCCGTCAGCGCATACAGGATGCCGGCAACCAGCCCCTCCCACAGCGTTTGCAGCAGCAAATCGGGCGCGCCCGCCATCTGCAGGAATGGATCGACGAACACGGCATACATTAGTGCGGGGTGCCCAGATAAGCGGCGATGACGGCTGGGTTGGCTTGTACGTCGTCCGGCACGCCGTCGGCGATCTTGCGCCCGAACTCCATCACCACGACCCGGTCCGACAGGTCCATGACGACACCCATGTCATGCTCGATCAGCGCGATCGTGGTGCCCAGCTGCGCGCTAACGTCCAGGATGTAGCGGCACATGTCCTGCTTTTCTTCCAGGTTCATGCCGGCCATCGGCTCGTCGAGTAGCAACAGCTCGGGCTCCATCGCCAGCGCGCGGCCGAGTTCGACCCGCTTTTGCAGCCCATATGGCAGCTTACCGACGGGTGTTTTACGGATGTGCTCGATCTCCAGGAAATCGATGATCCGTTCGCATGCCCGGCGATGCGCGATCTCCTCCTGCTGGGCCGGGCCGTAGCGCAGCGCCTGCCAGAACAGATTGCGGTTCATGCGCAGGCTGCGCCCGGCCATGATGTTGTCCAGCGTCGTCATGCCCTTGAACAGCGCCACGTTCTGGAACGTCCGGGCGATGCCCTGGGCGGCAGCGACGTGGGGGCGCATGCGGGACCGGGTTTGGCCGCGATAGGTGATGGTGCCGTCCTGGGGATGGTAGAACCCGTTGATAACATTAAGCATGCTGGTTTTGCCCGCGCCGTTCGGGCCGATGATCGACCGGATCTCGCCACGGCGGATATCGAAGCTCACATCCGCAATCGCCTGCACCCCGCCAAAGCGTAGGCTGACGTTAGCGACCTCCAACAGCGTCTCATTCATGCGGCGTGGGCCAGGGTGGGGGCGCGGGCAATCACCTCCTGGATCGCGACCCGGGCCTGCATCGTGCCGCGGCGTCCGTCCTCGAATACCGTCTCGATCGTGATGTCGCCATGGTCCGCGCCGCTGTTCAGCGCCTCGATCAGGCTGGCATAGCGTTCGGCGATGAACTTGCGGCGGACTTTTTGCGTGCGCGTCAGTTCGCCATCATCGGCGTCCAGTTCTTTTGGCAGGACCAGAAACCGATGCAGGCGCAGCCCAGCGAGCGGCCCACCCTCGTCGGCCAGCGACTGGTTTACCGCGGCCACGTGCCCGGCCAGCAATTCGTAGACGCGGGGATGCGCGGCCAGGTCCTGGTAGCTGGCATAAATGATGCCCTCACGCTCTGCCCAGTTGCCCATGGCGATTAGGTCGATGTTCAGCATGACTGTGGCTTGGGCACGGCCATCGCCGATCGCCACGGCCTCGCGAATATGGGGAAAGAACTTCAGCTTATTTTCCAAGTATTTTGGCGCGAATAGCGAGCCGTCGGACAACTTGCCGACGTCCTTTGCCCGGTCGATGATCCGCAGGTGGCCGCGCGCGTCGATGAACCCCGCGTCCCCGGTCTTGACCCAGCCCTCCGCATCCTTGGTTCCCGCCGTGCTGATGGGGTCGTCCAGGTAACTGAGGAATGCGCCCGGGCTGCGGAATAGCACTTCTCCCGTCGGCTCGATCCGCAACTCTACCCCGGCGGCAGGTTTGCCTACCGTCTCGGCGCTGATTTCGCCATCGGGCTGCTGCGTGATGTAGACGGTGCTTTCGGTCTGGCCGTACAGCTGTTTCAGGTTCAGGCCGAGGGCGCGGAAGTAGCGGAACATCTCCGGCCCGATCGCTTCGCCGGCCGTGTAGCCGACGCGTAACCGGCCAAATCCCATTTGGTTTTTGAGGGGTGCGTACACCAGCGCCTGCCCGATCGCGTACAGCGCGCGTGCGCCGGCCGGCACCGGCTCGCGATTCAGGATCGGCTCACCCCAGCGCCGGGCATG
>JAYVTX010000283.1:0-2860 GCA_043788425.1 Rhodospirillales bacterium | reverse complement strand
GCGCCGATAACTTTCCAGCCCTCGCCCGGGAAACGAACCCAGGTCTGGCTCTGCCTTCCGACCCGGCCCGGCGCGCCCCGCATGTCGAACTCCAGGTTCACGGTCGCGAGGTCCGGGCCGAGTGTCAGAACCTCTAACCGGCGGCGTCCCGCCTTGATCCCCGGGCCGGGCGGGCGGGCGACGCGGTGGGCGTGGATCGCGTCAAACCCGTAGCCGTTTTCGTGCATGGCATAGCGGATCGTGTGCGGGCTGTTCCAGAATGTCGCGTCCAGCACTTCCACATCGCGATCGATGAGCGCCTGTTCGTACCGTTCGAACAGCGCCGTCACCTCGGCCACCACGGCCGGAAGATTTACATCCATGCGCGTGCGATCGCGACCAGTGCCGCATCTGAACCCCGCGCACCGATGATGCTGAGGCCGACGGGCATGCCGTCCAGCATACCGCCGGGTAAGCTGACTTGCGGATGCCCAGCCAACCCGCCCTGGGCACATAGAACGTTGATCTGCGCCCGTGCGGTCTCCATCTGCGGCAGCGGCATCGCGCGGGGTGGTGCTGGAAATGGCGTTGTTGGAAGACACAGGATCGTGCCCGGCGGCAATAGGTAAGCCATTCGTCCTCGAGCCTCCTGCCGGGTGAGCGCGGCCCAGTCGCGTTCGGCGGGCGGGATTGCAGCCGTCAACGCCAGACCGCGGGCGACGCTGTAGGCAAAGCGGGGGTTACACGCCTCAATCCACGGGCGGAATGTGTCGTAGGCTTCGACCGGCTGCAGCGTACGCTGGGCGCGCGCCCAAACCGCCAGGCTGGGCGGGGCCATGATTTCGTCCCGCGCTGGGCCGATCAGGGCCTCGAGGCGGCGGACCATTGGGGTAAGAGCGTCGATCATGGCCGCGCCGGCAAACCCGAACGCGTCCGTAACCCGCAACAGCCGGGTCGGCAGCGTGTCCAAAATCGCTTCCTGCAACAACACGGCTGAAACCCGGGCGAATGTCGAGCCGTCGCGCGCAAACCAACCGGTAGTGTCGGATGTCGGCGCTTGCGGCAACATACCCTCGACCGGCACGCGCCCGTGGGTGGGCCGGATGCCAAAGAGGCCACAGAAGCTAGCCGGCACCCGTACTGACCCGCCGGTATCGGTGCCCAGCGCCGTGTCACACAGTCCCGACGCCACCGCCGATGCCGAACCGGAGCTTGATCCGCCGGGTACCCGGTCTGGTGCCGCGGGATTTAGCGGCGTGCCATCGAACCGGTTTTCCCCCAAAATCCCCAACGAGATTTCATCCGTGACCGTCTTGCCCACCAGTGTCGCGCCAGCATCCAGTAGCGCCTGCACCGACCAGGCGTGCTGGCTGGGGATTGCGTGGGCCGGCGCCCAATCGGGGTTGCCAGCGGCAGTCGGGTGCCCGGCCACGTCAAACAGGTCCTTGGCCGCGAATGTCAGGCCTGACAGCGGTCCGAATGCCGCGCCCGCGATGTGGATACGGGGCCCGGGTAGGAATGGTTCGGTCGTGTGCGGTTCCATTCGCCCAACGTGCCGGGCACAGCACGCGACGGCAAGCGCTACGGCAGGCCGAACCCGCTTGCGGCACTGTGGATCCGGCCAGTGGCGTAGGTCGCAACCGGGGCGGCCAGCTTCACGTAGGTGAACGCTAGCGCTGCGGGAACAGCCCGTAAGCTTAGGTGAATGCCATCCAATGGTTGAGCCGTCGCTCGCAGACCCCACCAGGCCAGTGGTTACCGGGGCCAGTGCTTACAGGAGCCAGTGCTTACAGGGGCCAGTGCTTACAGGGGCCAGTGCTTACAGGGACCTGCGTTATACGGGCCGGATCAGCCGATGCTGCTTGCGCCCAGCCGACAGCTTGGCTGCGCCGTCGCGCAGATCGGACGGGCGGGCCATGGCGTCCTCGGCCGATACCGGTGTGTCGTTCAATCGTGCCCCGCCGCCACGGATCAGCCGCCGGGCCTCACCATTGCTGGCCACCAGCCCGCTTTCGACCAGCAGGCGAATGAGTGGAATGCCGGCTTCAAGATCGGCGGCCTGGACCGTGTGGGCCGGTAGGGTCTCGGCAGCCTCGCCTTCCTCAAACGCGCGGCGGGCGGTTTCTGCGGCCTCGGTCGCGGCGGCGTCGCCATGGGCAAGGCGGGTGGCCTCGGTCGCCAAAACCTTCTTCGCCTCATTCACCGCCGCACCTGGCGCCGCGGCGAGGCGGTCGCATTCGGCGACGGGCAGGTCCGTGAACAGCCGCAGAAAGCGGCCAACGTCCGCGTCCTCCGTATTGCGCCAGAACTGCCAGTAATCGTAGGGCGACAGGCGGGTTGCGGACAGCCACACGGCACCCTTGGCGGTTTTGCCCATCTTGGCCCCGGATGCGGTGGTCAGCAGCGGGGTCGTCAGGCCGAATACCGCCGCCCCGTCCGTCCGGCGAACCAGGTCCACGCCCGACACGATATTACCCCACTGGTCTGACCCGCCCATTTGCAGCGTCACGCCCTGACGCCGGTACAGCTCGCGGAAATCGTAGCTTTGCAGGATCATGTAGTTGAATTCGAGGAACGTGAGCGGCTGCTCGCGATCCAGCCGCAGCTTTACGCTATCGAACGTCAGCATACGGCCGATGGTGAAATGCGGGCCCACGTCGCGCAACAGGTCGATGTAGCCAATATGGTCCAGCCAGTCCGCGTTGTTGGCCACGGCGATGCCGGGTACGAAGGGCTGCACGCACGCGCGGATGCCGGCCATGTTGGTGGCAATCGCGTCGTCGCCCAGCATCTGCCGGGCCTCATCCTTGCCCGACGGGTCGCCGATACGGGTCGTGCCACCGCCCATCAGCGCGACCGGCCGATGGCCATGCCGCTGCAT
>JAYVTX010000282.1:0-3118 GCA_043788425.1 Rhodospirillales bacterium | reverse complement strand
GCGCCTGAGGTTAGGAACTGCGCGACCTGCGCCAGAAACCATGGTCGGCCGTAGCAGCCGCGGCCCACCATGACGCCGTCTGCGCCGGAGTGGTGGAGTGCTGTTGCCGCATCGTCGACCGTCAGAATGTCACCATTGGCAATCACCGGCAGCCGGGTTGCGGCCTTTACTTGCGCAATGAAACGCCAGTCGGCTGTGCCGGTATAGAATTGCTGCCGGGTTCGGCCGTGGACGGTTACCATCTGGATGCCCGCCTCCTCCGCCACGCGGGCCAGGCTGGGTGCATTCAGGTTCGCGTGGTCCCAGCCCATCCGCATCTTCAGCGTTACCGGAACTGGAACGGCGTTCACCGTTGCCTCCAGCAACTTCGCGGCGGCGACCTCATCCCGCATCAGGGCGGAGCCGGCTGACTGGCCGACGGCGACCTTTTTCACCGGGCAGCCAAAATTGATGTCGATCAACGTGGCACCCTGCCCGACGGCGATCCGCGCGGCTTCTGCCATGGCGGCCGGGTCGCAGCCCGCGAGCTGGACAGCGTTAGGACCAGCATCGTCCACAACCCGGGCCATTCGCAGCGTCGCCTGGTTTTCGCGCACCATGGCCCAGGACGCGATCATCTCCGACACGACCAGCCCGGCACCCAGTTGCCGCGCCAAACGCCGGAACGGCAGGTCGGTCACGCCGGACATGGGAGCCAGGATGACGGGCGTATCCAGCCGTACAGCGTGGATGCCGGAACCTAGGGTGATTGGTTTCAGGGTGGGAGTGCCTAGCATTTGTGCAAACTACGGCACCGCACGGGCGGGTGCAATCACTTGACGGGACCGGTCGGTGGCGGCATTGGGCCGGGAATGATGGTCGCCGCTCTTCTTGTCGCCGCCGGGTCTGGGACGCGGTTCGGGGCGGGGCTGCCGAAACAATTTTCTGCCATCGCCGGCCGCCCGGTCGTGCGATGGGCGGCAGACGCCTTGGCCCCGCACGTTGCATTGCTGCAGCCCGTCGGCGACCCGGTTGCGCTGGCGTCCGCGCTGGAGGGCCTGGACCATCTACCGGCGGTCGCGGGCGGAGCGACCCGGCAGGAGAGTGTCCGCCTGGGGCTGGAGGCGCTTGCTACCCACGCGCCCGATATCGTGCTGATCCATGACGCCGCCCGGCCGCATATCCCGCCCGGCACTATTCCGGCGTTGCTCGCGGCGCTGCAGGCGTATCCAGGTGCGATCCCTGCTGCACCGGTGGTCGACACATTGAAGCGCGTCGAGGGTGGCCAGATTACCGCGACCGTGTCCCGCGACGGCCTGTTCCGCGCCCAAACGCCGCAGGCCTTTCGATTTGCGCCACTGCTGGCCCTGCATCGTGCGGCACCGCCGGGTGCGACCGACGACGCTGCGTTGCTGGAGGCAGCGGGGCTGATAGTTGCCATCGTCCCAGGCCACGACGACAACATCAAACTTACGGTGCCGGAGGATGCGATGCGGCTGGAGCGGGTGTTATCACCTGGTTGGGTACCGCGCGTCGGCACGGGCTACGACGTGCACGTGCTGGTGCCGGACCGGCCGTTGATGCTGTGCGGCGTCCTGGTCCCGCATACGCTGGGGCTGGCCGGGCACTCGGACGCGGATGTCGGCATTCATGCCCTTTGCGATGCGATCTATGGCGCACTGGCGGAGGGCGATATCGGGCGTCATTTCCCACCATCGCAGGCCGAATGGAAGGACATGGACAGCGCGCGGTTCCTACGCCATGCCGCGGAACGGATCGCGGCCCGGGGTGGGCGGCTGGGCAATGCCGATGTGACGTTGATCTGTGAACAGCCGAAGATCACGCCGCACGCACCGGCCATGATCGCGCGCTTGGCCAATCTGTTGGGGGTCGATCCAAGTCAGATTTCGGTGAAAGCAACAACCAGCGAGCGCCTGGGTTTTACGGGACGGGGTGAGGGTATTGCGGCACAGGCGGCCGTGACCGTGCTGTTACCAGCATAAAACCCGTGTGGTGCGCGAAGGCCTGTCGGTAGGCGGGGATGTATGTGCAGATCCAGTCGGATCGATATAGGTCAGATCGGCTGGCCAGTTTCAAGCAACGCCATTACGAATTTAGCGTGTAAAAGAGGCCGGTATCGGGCAGGCCGGATTCGAACCGACGACCCCTTGTCCCCCAGACAAGTGCGCTACCAGGCTGCGCCACTGCCCGCATGTGCGGACCGCGGAGGTAGCAGCAACGGCGGCGTCAGTCCAGCAGGGCGCGGATCGCTTCCAGCTCAGCCAAGGCATACCGCAGAACCGCATGCAGCCGTTCGTTTTCGACCATAAGCGGATCGGACTGCATCAACGGTCCAGGCGTCAATTTCAACGGGACTGTAACCTTCGTCTCGGCCTGCTCGGCCGCCGCCGCCTCCCGCTCTACAGCGGGTGCCGGGGGTATATCTTCGGCCAGTTGGCCACCGCCATCACGGAGCAGCCGCTGTACGCCTTTGATCGTATAGCCTTGAATATAAAGCAGATCAGAGATCCGCTTCAGCAGGCCGATATCGTCAGGGCGGTAATAGCGCCGTCCACCACCCCGCTTTAGCGGCTTGATCTGGGCGAACTTTGTCTCCCAAAACCGCAATACGTGCTGCGGGATATGCAGATCGTCTGCGACTTCGGATATGGTGCGAAACGCATTCGGTGCCTTCTTTGCCCGCACACGGGGCATCGCGGGGTCTTCCGGTAGCAGGTCTGGTTCCATCATCAATCGTCCAGATCGTCTGCCGCAGCCGCGCTGCCATTGACCTGGGCCTTCAGCACCTGGCTCGGACGGAACGTCAGCACCCGGCGCGGTAGGATCGCCACTTCCACGCCCGTCTTTGGATTACGACCAATCCGTCGACCCTTTTGACGAACAGCGAAGGTGCCGAAGCCGGTGATTTTGACGGTATCGCCAGCTTCTAGCGCGGCCGACATGCGCTCCAGCACCGTCTCCAACAGGTCAGCCGAATCGTTACGGGACAGTCCGACCTGCGCGTAAATCGTCTCCGTCAGGTGCGCACGGGTAAGCGTCGTCATACGGTTGACGCTATGCATCGCGACTCGGCCCGTCAAGCAAAGTGATTGAGGTTACAACAAAGTTGCCACAGGTT
>JAYVTX010000281.1:0-2693 GCA_043788425.1 Rhodospirillales bacterium | reverse complement strand
CGCGGCCGTCGCCCGCTGCAGGATTGTGTCCGGTGTCACGGCCGCATAATCCTGCCAGCCGAACCAGCCATAGACGTACTCGCCCTCCTGCACGTCCGGCGTACGGCTTTGCGTCACGACGCCCACCGCGAGCGCCCGCATCGGGTCGCCGAGGGGCACGGGGGCCGCGTAATTGGCCTCGGCCGACGCCCAGCCGCGCTGCGCCGGGTCGGCGGACAAATAAATGTTCCGCACCAGCATCTGGCCGGGCGCGATAGTGGGAATGGGCTGCTCGTCGAGGGCAAAGTCGGCCGGCTGCGGAATGCCATGCGGGCGTTGCGCCAGCAGCACGCGGCGGTTGCGCAGCGGCATGCCGTAGCTCGGAATATGGGTGGGGGTCATCCTGTTTTCTTCCACGCCCTGGTTGCGAAACGCTACATACGCATATTATACGCTTCATTATCTTCTTACCAGCGTCGGGTCGGCCGGCGAGCCTGGTCGACGGGGAGACACGAATGAATTTCCAGCTGACCGAGCAACAAGTCGCCATCGACGAGGGCGTGCGGAAAGTTTGTGCCGATTTCAGCGACCAGTATTGGACGGACTGCGAGACCAACCTGCACTTTCCGCAGGAATACTATCAGGCAATGGCCGAGGGCGGCTGGCTCGGCATCACCATGCCCGAAGATGTGGGCGGCGCCGGGCTGGGTGTGACGGAGGCGGCCGTGATGATGCATGCGGTCACGGCGTCCAATGGCGGCTACTCGGCCGCGTCGGCCATCCACATCAACATGTTCGGCCCGCACGCTGTCGTCGTACACGGCACGGCGGCACAAAAGCAGCGGTGGCTACCACCGCTGGTCGCGGGCAAGCAGAAGGCGTGCTTCGGCGTGACCGAGCCAGATGCCGGGCTCGACACAACGAGCATCAAGACCTTTGCCACGCGCACGAACGATGGTTACCGGGTCACGGGACGGAAGATGTGGACTTCGACCGGACAGGTCGCGGACAAGATCCTTCTGCTTACCCGCACCACGCCCAAGAAGGATTGCAAGAAGTCGACGGACGGCATGACGCTGTTTTACACCGATCTGGATCGCAACAAGGTTGAGGTCCGGCGCATCCACAAAATGGGTCGCAACGCCGTCGACTCGAACGCCGTCTTCATCGATGACCTGCATGTGCCAGACGAGGACCGGATCGGCGAGGAGGGGGCCGGATTCAAGTACATCTTGGACAGCCTCAATCCAGAGCGCATCCTGGTTGCGGCCGAGGCGATCGGCGTCGGCCGGGACGCGCTCCGCCGCGCGAGCAACTACGCTAAGGAACGCGTGGTGTTCGGCCGCCCGATCGGCATGAACCAGGGTATCCAGCACCCATTGGCCGAGAGCTGGACGCAGCTTGAGGCGGCGTATTGGGTCACCATGCGCGCGGCCTGGTTGTACGATGCCGGCCAGTCGTGTGGTGCAGAGGCGAATGCCGCCAAGTTCCTGGCGGGCCGGGCTTGCTTCGATACGGCGACCCGGGCCGTCTTGACGCTTGGCGGCATGGGCTACGCACGGGAGTACCAGGTCGAGCGGCTGTTCCGGGAGTCGATCCTGACCCGGATCGCCCCCGTGACAGAGCAGATGGTCCTGTCCTTCATCGCCGAACGGGTCCTGGGGCAGCCTAAGTCGTATTAAGACGCGCGCGCTTTGGGGTTGCTGCTCTCCACGGGCGGCCTAACGTCGTGCTGCGCGGGGCTTGTGAACGACCAGTTCTGTCTCATCCGGGGCAAAGACGCCGACGGGCAGTTCGTCCTCGTCCTTGGAGGCCACCGCGCTGCGGATATTCTCCTTCATGGTCTCCAGCGCGCGCTCCACTTCCGCCACCGCCTCCGGACTGAGACCCGCCAGGATGATCCCGTTAAGCCTGCGGCCGACGACCACCATGTCCTGCAAAACAGCATGACCGCTCGCAGTAATCATGATCCGCTTGGCCCGGCGATCGCTCGGTTCTGGCTGACGCACAACGTACCCAGCCGCTTCTAATCGGTCGATCAGACCGCCGACCGTCACTTTGCCGACGTCCAGATCGCGTGCCAGTTCCGTCTGCAGCATGCCGGCGCGGGCATGGCGGGATAATTGGCTGAGCACCCACCACTGCGACCGAGTGATGCCCAGCGGTTTCATAGCCTGGTCAAACAGCGTGCGTCGCATACGCGACACATCATGGACCAGGAAGCCGACGCGGACTTCTTGGGGGATCTTCGAGTTGATGGTCATAGGTGGACCATATGCACATGATATGTTGACTTACCATTTTGATTTCAGTTTTCGTGAAGCTGGGCGCCCACCCCGGTCAGGTTAACCGCGCGCTGATAGAGCTAGCTGTAGAGCTGATGTCCTCGGTGCCGCACGAGAGCGGAAACCGTCTAGCCTGGTTCATTCGGGGTCTCCGGCGCGGGCAGGCTGTTATTCGTCATGCGATCTGTGCAGGAGGCCAGCATGCATGGGGAAGCCACTGTCTCTGGACCTTCGTTCTCGACTGGTTGCGGCCGTATCGGGAGGCATATCGCGCCGTTCGGCGGCGTAGAGGTTCGGTGTGTCAGCCGCCAGTGCCGTCTGGCGCTGCCTTGATCGCCAAGGCATGACCTTCAAAAAAAACAGCGCACGCAGCCGAGCAGGAACGGCCCGAAATCGTAGCCCGGCGCCGGGCGTGGTTTGCAGCCCAGC
>JAYVTX010000280.1:0-2598 GCA_043788425.1 Rhodospirillales bacterium | reverse complement strand
GTCTGCAGCCAGCGCAGGATCACGCTCGTGTCGAGGCCGCCGGAATAGGCCAGCACGACTTTGTTCACGCCCTTAATCACTACGCTGCCACCCATTGATGCTGCGTCCGCCTACCATCCTAATCGGTATCCCGAAAGCGGTGGGCGCTCATCTCTTCCAGGTCGAGTTCGTTTTCGAGTGCGTGCAGCACGCTGTCGTGGATCTTCCGCTCCTGATGCAATTGCAACAGCCGCTCGCGCCCGGCCGCAATGGCGGTCAGCACGACGCGGAAGTGTTCCTGCCGATGGGGTTCCAGCGCGCCGCCGGACTCGACGTATTTGGCCGACGCGCGGGCGCGGTAGCCATATTGCTCCTCCAGCCGTGGGTGCTTCTGCGCGCCATCGGCCCGGCTCTCCCGCTCGACCGCGTTCAGCTGGGCGCGGGCCATAATGGCGCGGGCCTTATCCTCGGGCATCGTCTCCGGCCGGGGAAGCGTGAACTCATCCAGCCGTAGCAGCCGGATCAGCGGTGCCAGGGTCGAACCCTGCAACAGAACCGTGGCGAGAATGACCAGGAATGTGGTGGCCAGCACGAAATCCCGCCCTGGGAACGCGGCCGGTAAGGACAGGGCGGCGGCCAGGCTGACCACGCCGCGCATACCGGCCCAGCTCATGATGATCGGCACGGCGATGGGCGGGGCCGGGTCGCGGCGGCGAAGGCCCGGAAACAGTAGGCGGGGCACATATGCGGCCGGAAATATCCACGCCGCCCGGGACAAGATGACGGCCAGCACCACGGCTACCGCGGCAGGAAGCTGCGCCACAATGCTCAAATCCTGCGTGTTCAGCCGCGCGAGTATTGCCCGCAGCGATAGGCCGATCAGGATAAAGACCAATCCCTCCAGCACGAAAGTGACGACCTGCCACACCGCCGCGGCCTGTGTTCGGGTCATGGCCCGCATCGCCCGGTGCTGCCGCACCCCCATTACGATCCCGCAGGCGACGGTGCTTAACACGCCTGAGACATGCAGCGCCTCCGCCCCGATATACGAGCCCCAGGCGGCCAAAAAGCTTGCGACGGCCACCAGCGCCGGGTCATGCAGCCGGGCCATCACCTGCATGGTAGCCCACCCGAATGCCACGCCCGCGACTACGCCGCCGACGGCCAGGCCGACGAAGCTGAATGCGGCCTGCCCAGCGTCGAACGTACCCGTCAGACCGGCGGCAACCGCGATCCGGAACAGGACGATGCCGGTCGCGTCATTGATCAGGCTTTCGCCCTCCAGCAGCGTAACCATTCGGGGTGGCAGCTTTACCCGCGCCAGCACCGCCTTCGCCGAAACCGCGTCGGGCGGCGACACGATGGCGCCAAGCGCAAAGCAGGCCGACCAGGGCAGGGACGGCAACGCCCAATGCGCGGCAATCCCCACGATGGCGGTTGTGAACACGACCGCGCCCACGGCCAGTTGCAAAATGATACGCAGGTCGGCGCGGAAATCCCGCCACACTGTGAAGTAAGCACTTCTCAATAAAAGTGGTGGTAGGAACAGCACCAAGGCGAGGTCGGGATCGAGCTCAATGGACGGTACGCCTGGAAGGAGTGCCAGGACGATACCCCCGACGATTAGGGCGGCCGCTGGCGGAAGCGCCAACCGACGGGCAGCTAGGTCGAGCAGGACAGTGGCAGCAAGCAGAAGGAGAATGAGTTCAAACTGCGCTGCGACGACCATACGAAAAGATAACATGCCCTAATCGACCGAGCTATCGCCAGCGGGCCGTGGCACGCAGCGTGTTCAATCCTAGCTACAAGGTGATTAGCATCCCACTAACGATCACGGTGTAGAGTAGAAAATCCGCTGCACCGCCACCTGTTCTGTTGACGAAGAAGGTTTTGATCCCGCTCCACATCCCAACCCTGATCGTGATGAGTGCCCTCAGCATCGGCTGGGCCGGGGTGCTTATGTTCGTATTACAGGACCGTTCTACCGGTAGCGCCAGCCTGTTCGGGCTGGGTCCGCTCGCGATCTGGGCGGTGGCGCTGCTGGTCGGGTCGGCCGGGCTAGGATTAGCCGGCGGGACACCACCGCCCGCCGACCGGCTGGTGCTGAACACCATGCTGCTACTCGGTTCGGCGCTGTCCTGGACCGCTGCCAGGGTGTTTGGCGAGCGTCAGCCGCGTCTGGGGGCGGTAGTCTCCGGGCCGCTGGGCTGGGTGATTGCGACACTGGCACTTTCGACTTACGCCGATGTGGGCGCGCACGCGGTCTGGTCCGCATGCGGCGTTGGCGCAGCCTACACGGCCGCAACGTTCCGGGAGCTGTGGCGCTGCCGGGACGAGGCACTGCCCGCCCTACCAGTGGCCCTGATCCTGATGGGCGTTCACACCCTGATCTACACCGCTCGGGCCGTGTCAAACCTGGTCCCTACCGCCCCGGACACAGAAGCTCTCGTCCAGGTCGCCCTGGTTATCGAGGGCATGCTGCACACGGTCGGCATGGGCTTTGTATTGCTCGCACTGACTGCGGAACGGGCGGCGATCCGTGCCACGGCCGGGTTGCGGCAGCAGGCGATGGTGGACGGACTGACCGGCCTGGCCAACCGCCGCCACTTCGATACACAT
>JAYVTX010000279.1:0-3752 GCA_043788425.1 Rhodospirillales bacterium | reverse complement strand
AAGTACTTGCCGGCGAAGGCCGTCGCCCGCTCGCTACGGCTGGCAGGCCCAACCAGGACTGGCCCGCTCGCGGGCAACTTCGCACCACCATCCCGCGGGGGGCTCCGTGTTTCGGGCGTTGATGTTGCGGGCAGTTGGGGTAACGCCGTTTGCGGTGCAGGCGGTTGGGTTTGATGCGGGGTCAGGACCGTCAAGTCCAGGCCAAGGCGCCCAGCCGTAGCAGGGGTCAGCCACGACATCTCATCCGGTGCAGCCTGTGCCACATACACGATTGCCCGATCCGACAGACCGAGCCGGCTAAGGTATGCGCCGATTAATGCGTTACCGGCACCCGATTCCTGCGCCCGGCCGCGGCGGACGATGTAGGCGGCGTGAAAGCCGATATGCGCACCCGGCTCCATAAACCGCTTGCGGCCAGCGAGCCAGATTAGCCCGCAAGACGATGCACAAATTGCCTGATCGGGCACCAGCGTGAAGAACCCGCGATCCCGGATCAGCTGGCCGATACGCAGGCCGGACAGCACGTGCCCCCCCGGGCTGGTGAGGGTGATGATGGCTCGATCGAGATCCTGCACCCGTTCGGCAAAGCGTTCGCCGTCGCCCTGAACGATCTCACCCGTCACGACCACGACGGGTGGGTTGCCCTGATTCATACTGAACGTTGCCGCGGACGCGGGTTGTGCCAGCGCAGCTAGCCATCCAGCGACCAATGCGGACCGAACCATGTGTAACCCTACCCTTCCGTGGACGTGGGTGGAAGCGCTTACGGCTCGACAGCATTTGGACCCGGCTGCCGGGATGGAGAGCCACCGATGCCTCAACCGGGCGACCTTCCAGATCGACGTGAAACATGGCAGCACGGGGCGCCTGCGGGCGGTGGCAAGTAGCGTCGCCCCGGCCGGTGTGGGCTGGCGCGCGGGGACCCGGGTACGCAGCGCCGGTAATCGTCGACCTCCATAGACGCCAGGGCCTAAGTAATCGAGGTTTGTTCGCGCAGCGCGTCGAGCAGGGCTGGAAACCGGCCAGCGTCATGGCAATGCCGGGTCAGGCTGATCGGCACGCGGTCGGCCAGGCCCAGGCGTTCCAACATGATAATGTTCGAACGCGTCGGCAAATCGAGGCCGGCGGCAATGTGGGCGAGCGGCTGATGGCCCAGGGCGCCCGCCACTACGGCGATATCCGCGCGCAGGCGGCGGCGTGGCTGCAGCAGGTTGAGATTGATCCCGCCCGCATCGTTGACCTGCCGCGCACGTTCAGCGGTGGCATGAAGCAACGTCTGCAGATCGCCTGCACCCTCGTGACCCGGCCGGAGCTGGTGTTTATCGACGAGCCAACAGGCGGACTGGATGTGTCGATGCCGGCGAGGCTGCTGGACTTGATTTGTACCCTCGTTCGCGACCTGAACCTGGCAGTTGTGCTGGTCGCCTATGATTTGGCGGTGGCGCGACTACTTGCCGGGCGGATTGTGGTGATGCAGGGGGGCTATGTCGTGGAGGCCGGCTTGACCGACCAGGTCCTGGACGACCGGCAACATCCGTACAAACAGCTGCTGGTCAGCTCGGTCCTGGCTGCATGACGATGCTGGAAGCGGTGGGCATCGACAAAGCGTTTGTGCTGCAGCTGCAGGGTGGCGTGCGCATCCCCGTGCCGACCGGTCATGATTTTCACGCGCCGGCGAGTGTGTTGCCTTATCCGGGCCGTCGGGCGCGGGTAAGACGACGCTGATGCGGGCGCTATACGGCACGTACCGTGTCGACGCAGGGGTGTGCGGATGCGGCATAGTGGGACAATGGTGACGCCCTCTGGCGCCGACCCGCGATTGGTGCTGGACGTGCGGGCGCGGACCCTGGTCTATGTCAGCCAGTTCCTGCATGTCGTACCGCGCTTGCCGGCGCTGGACATTGTGGCCGGTTGCCCGGACGGGCGGGACCGGGCGCGGGTGTTTTTTACCCGGCTCGGCATTCCCGGGCGTTTGCATGGTGTCCCGCCGGCCGTGTTTTCGGGGGGGGAGCGACCGCGGGTGAATCTGGCCCGCGGCTTTTATGGGCGCGCACCCGGTGTTGCTGCTGAACGAGCCGACAGCGTCGCTTGACCAGGCCCGGTGGGATGTGGTGATCGCCATGATTAACGAGGCGAAGGCGGCCGGTGTGGCCGTGGTGGGCATCTTTCACGACCGGGCCGTGGTATCCGCCGTTGCCGATCGCGTCCACGCCGTGGCTATGCAGCAGGAGCAAGCATGATCCTTACCAACGCCCATCTAGTGTTGGCAAACGAAACGGTCCTGGGCACGCTGGTGCTGGATGGCGAATGTATTGTGGACGTGCAGCCGGGGATCAGCCACGCCGCAGGCGCAGTCGATATGGCCGGTGACACCCTGATGCCCGGGGTGGTCGACGTTCACACCGACAATTTGGAGCGCCAGGTCCAGCCGCGCAGCAACGCCCGCTGGCCCAGCCGTAGCGCCATGATGGCCCATGACGCGCAGTGCGCCGCCGCCGGCGTGACGACAGTGTTGGACGCGCTGTGCCTGGGTGATTTGGGGTTCGACAAAAACCGGGTCGTAACGTTCCAGGACGGCGTCCGCGACTTGGATGCCCTGGCAGATACCGGGTTATTCAAATCCGAGCATTTTCTTCACCTACGCTGCGAGTTGCCCGCCAGCGACATGATGGAATTGCTAGACCCGGTGGCCGAGCATCCGCGCGTGCGCATGGTGAGCCTGATGGACCACTCGCCAGGCGTGGGCCAGTACTCCAATCTGGAAAAGTACCGGGCGATGCGCGGGCGGGAGGGGCATTCGTCACCCTGGATCGAAGCACGGATTGTTGAACTCCAAAACCAGCGTGAGCGGATGCGGGCACCGAACCGCCGGGCGCTGCTGGAGCGGATGCGCCCGATTGGCACGATCCTGGCCAGCCATGACGATCGCACGGTGGAGGAGGTGGCGGAAAACGACGCGGACGGTATCCGTATTAGCGAGTTCCCCGTCAGCCTGGCTGCGGCCCATGAGGCCCGCCGGCGCGGCATGCAGGTTATTGCCGGGGCACCCAACATCGTGCGCGGTGGCTCCCATAGCGGCAACGTGTCAGCCGCCGATCTGGTACGCTCCGGCTCGGTCGACGCCCTAGCCAGCGACTATGTGCCGAGCGCGCTGATCGAGGCGGCGTTTGCCGTGCTGGGGCAGACTGCCATCACCCTGGCGCAGGGGGTCGCGATGGTGACGGAGCACCCGGCGCGGATGGCAGGCCTGACGGATCGCGGACGCCTGGCGGCTGGCTGGCGTGCCGACGTGGTGCGGGTGCGCGTACACGAAGGTCTGGCCGTCGTGCGGCAAGTCTGGAAAGCGGGTGAGCGGGTAATCTGACGCGTGCGGGTCGCGATTTACTACGCGCCGGCGCCCAGTGACCCGCTATGGACGGCTGCCAGCGCGTGGCTCGGCTGGGATGCCGAACGGGGTGCGCCCGTACCGCAGCCCTACGTTCCGGGCATCGTTGATTTCACCGCCGAACCGAGGCTTTACGGCTTTCATGCGACGCTGAAGCCACCCATGCGTTTAGCGACCGATTACGCCAGCCTAATGGACGACGTCGCCCGGCTCGCGCAAACAATCCCTGCGTTTTCCCTGCCGCCACTCGCCGTCGCAAACCTGTCGGGCTTTTTAGCCCTGCGGGAGACGGCTGCCTGCCTACCGCTGCATCGCCTGGCCGATGCGTGCGTCACGGCACTGGACCCGCACCGGGCACCGTCCACGA